>JBARAE010000525.1:0-3930 GCA_049791715.1 Micromonospora sp. | reverse complement strand
GCTGCGGGCCGGCTCGGCGCGCCGTCCCGCCCGACCATGCCGGCCCAGGCCCGCCGGTCCGCGGAGACGCCGGCGACGACCGACCCGTCGAACACGGAGACGGCCATCCTGCCGACCGTGTCGGCCGCCGACACGGCGGTGCTGCCCGCCGTGGCCGCCGACACGGCGGTGCTGCCCGCCGTGGCCGCCGCACCGGCCACCGGCTACCCGAGCCGTCCGGACCCGTCCGACCCGGCCACCGAGGTCTGGGCGCTGGTCGAACGCGCCCAGGCCGGCGAGTCCGAGGCCTTCGGCCTGATCTACGACCGGTACGTGGACACCGTCTTCCGGTTCGTCTACTTCCGGGTGGGCAACCGGCAGCTGGCGGAGGACCTGACCTCCGACACCTTCCTCCGCGCGCTCAAGCGGATCGGCAGCTTCACCTGGCAGGGGCGCGACCTCGGGGCCTGGCTGGTCACCATCGCCCGCAACCTGGTCGCCGACCACTTCAAGTCCGGCCGCTACCGCCTCGAGGTCACCACCGGCGACGTGCTCGACGCCGACCGGGAGGAACGCGGGCCGGAGGGCAGCCCGGAAGCGGCGGTGGTCGAGCACATCACCAACGTCGCCCTGCTCAGCGCCGTCAAGCAGCTCAACCCGGAGCAGCAGGAGTGCATCGTGCTCCGCTTCCTCCAGGGCTTCTCGGTGGCCGAGACGGCTCGCGCGATGGGCAAGAACGAGGGTGCCATCAAGGCCCTGCAGTACCGGGCGGTCCGGGCCCTGGCCCGCCTGCTGCCCGACGGCTTCCAGCCCTGATCTCCGCTCCGCGTACGCCCGCCCCGCAGCCCGGGGCGGGCGTACGCCGCTCTGCGGAACCGTGACGACGATCACTCTTTGTGATTTCGGCCCCGCCGGCCCCGTAACCGTGGGCGGGCGCGGACCGTTTCACCGGGTGCGACCAGTGGTTGTTCGGGTCTCCCCCGGGCCACCCGGTCCGGCCAGCACGGTCGACAGCCCGGCCGTCCGCGGCGTCACGCTGCCACCGGTCGCCGGTGAGTACTGCGGCCTACCGGCCGTGACCAGCGAGAGGAGGTGCCTGCGGTGGACAGCGACCTCTTCTCCCGTCGGCGCGCCGAGCGCTTCGCGCAGCTTCTCGACGAGGCCAACGGCGGTCGGCGTCACCACGGCCGATCCACGGACGACGACGAACTCGCCACGCTCGTCGCGATCGGCCAACGCCTCACCGCCGACCGGCCCGCCGTCAAGGTCGACGCGGACTTCCGCACCGGACTGCGGGCGATGCTGGTCGCCACCGCCGAGCGGGAAGGCGTCGGCGCGCCCGCCGCGGCGAAGAAGGAGACCCCCGCCGCGGCGACCACCCGCACCCGCGGCTCGTTCCTGCCGGCCGTCACCGCTCGGCGGGCCCGCGCGCGGGGCGCGATCCTGGTGGGCGTCGCCGCCGGTGCGATCGCCCTCTCCGGCATCTCGGCCGCCAGCGAGAACGCGGTCCCCGGCGACGCGCTGTACGGCATGAAGCGCTCGACCGAGCGGGCCCAGCTCGCCCTGACCAGCTCGGACATCAGCCGCGGGCAACTCTTCCTCGACTTCGCCCGGACCCGGCTCGACGAGGCCGCCACGGTGCACGGCGACCGGATCGGGTTCAGCGCGGTGCTCGACGACATGGACGCCGACACCCGCCAGGGCGTACGCCTGCTGACCGCGGTCGCGGTGCAGCGCTCCGACGCCGCCGGCCTGGACGCGGTGAACACCTTCCTCACCGGCCAGCGGCAGGCGGTCAGCGGGCTGCTGGACCGGGCGGACCACGTCGAACGGGACCGGACCCGCCGGTCGCTCGCGCTGCTGGACGCCGTCCGGAAGCGGTCCGACGCGCTCCGCGCCGCGATCGCCTGCGACCTGCCGGCGCCGGTCGCCAGCGACGCCCTGGGGCCCACCCCGGGGACCTGCCCGGCCGACCGCTGACCCCGCCCGCCGACCGCTCGTCGCGGCGGAGGAGCCGTCCACACCACAGTTCCCCGCAGGGGTGACCGGGCTTCCCGGGTCTCCGGCTACGCTCGGCGGGGAGATCGCGTCGCGGTCGTCGAGCGGGGGAGGTCGCGTGGCCCGCAGTCGCAAGCTGACGGTCAGCACCGACGTCCACGGTCACACCGCGGGTTGGTCGGAGACCGCGGAGGCGCCTCCGGCAACGCCCACGCCGGACCCGACCGCCGCGGCCTTCTTCGACGTGGACAACACGATGATGCAGGGCGCGTCCATCTACTGGTTCGCCCGCGGGCTGGCCGCGCGGAAGTACTTCACCACCGGCGACCTCGCCCGGTTCGCCTGGCAGCAGGCGAAGTTCCGGTTGCTGGCGACCGAGCGCGCCGACGACATGTCCCAGGCCAAGGAGGCCGCGCTCGCCTTCATCGAGGGCTGGCGGGTCGACGAGGTGGAACGGCTCGCGGAGGAGATCTTCGACGAGCTGATGGCACCCCGGATCTGGGCGGGCACCCGCAAGCTGGCGCAGCGCCACCTCGACGCGGGCCAGCGGGTCTGGCTGGTCAGCGCCGCCCCGGTGGAGATCGGCCGGGTGATCGCCACCCGGCTCGGCCTGACCGGGGCGATCGGCACCGTCGCCGAGGTGGTCGACGGGGCGTACACCGGGCGGTTGGTGGGCGACCTGATGCACGGGCCGGCCAAGGCCGAGGCGGTGACCCAGCTCGCCGAGGTCGAGGGGCTGGACCTGAGCCGCTGCGCCGCCTACAGCGACTCCGCCAACGACCTGCCGATGCTCTCCACGGTGGGGCACCCGGTGGCGATCAACCCGGACGGCACGCTGCTCCGGCAGGCCCGCGAGCGCGGCTGGGACGTGCGGGACTTCCGTACCGGCCGTCGGGCGGTCAAGATCGCCGTACCGTCGACCGCCGCCGCCGGGCTGGTCGCCGGGGCGGTCTCCGCCGGCCTCGCCCTCCAGCGCCGCCGCCGCGCCAACTGACCCGGCGCCCGGGCGACGTCAGGGGCCGAACGGGTCGGGGCGTCGTTCGAGCAGCTTGTGCAGGGTCTGCTGGATCGTCTCCCGCACCTGGTCGGCGAGGTTGAACACGACCAGCGGATCGTCCGCCGAATCGGTCAGGTGCGCGGTCGGGATCGGCGGACAGAACTCGATCAGCCACTTGCTCGGCAGCGGCACCATGCCGAGCGGGCCGAGCCACGGGAACGTCGGCGTGACCGGGAAGTACGGCAGCTTGAGCAGACGGGCGAGAGGCTTGATGTCGGCGAGCATCGGATAGATCTCCTCGCCCCCGACGATCGCCACCGGCACGATCGGGGTGCCGGTACGCAGCGCCGCCGAGACGAAGCCACCCCGGCCGAAGCGCTGCAGCTTGTACCGGTCGGAGTAGAGCTTCCCGACGCCCTTGAATCCCTCCGGGAAGACGCCGACCAGTTCGCCGTTGCCGAGCAGCCGTTCCGCGTCCGGGTTGCAGGCGACCGTACCGCCGGTCTTGCGGGCGAGCTCGGAGACCACGGGCATGCGGAAGACCAGGTCCGCGCCGAGCAGCCGCAGGTAGCGGTGCGCGGGGTGCTGGTCGTGCAGCGCGGCGGAGAGGATCAGCGCGTCCAGCGCCACCGTTCCGGAGTGGTTGCCCACCACCAGGCCCGCCCCGTCGGTCGGCACGTTCTCCAGGCCGGTCACCTCGGTGCGGAACCAGTCCCGGTAGAGCAGCCGGACCAGCGGGTGGAAGACGGCGTCGGTGAGGTCCGGGTCGAAGCCGAACTCGTCCACCTCGTAGTCGCCGGAGAGCCGCCGGCGCAGGAAGGCCAGTCCCTTGGCGACCTTGCGATCCCAGTGGTCGCGCCGGTCCGGCACCGCCGGCCCGGGCGGCGCAGCGCTCGGCTCGTCCTCCGCCGACCGGTCGGTCCCCGCCGGGTCGTGGGCGGTGACCTGCTCGGGCG
>JBARAE010000524.1:0-2588 GCA_049791715.1 Micromonospora sp. | reverse complement strand
TCCGGGAGCCCGCCGATCGTACGGTCACTTGTGGAACGAGGCCCGCACGTCCTGACCGGGCTGTCGCCCGCCGGTCTGCCGCGCACGCGCCGTGCTCTGCTGGCTGGCGCCCTCCGCCCGCATCCGCTCGTTGTCGGTGACGTCGCCGATCCGCTCCCTGGCGGCACCGGTCAGCTCCTGGGCCTTGTTCTTCGCCTTCTCGGTGAAGCTCATCGGACTCCCCTCGCTGCCGTGGTTGCTCCGGGCCGTTCGGCCCATCCCCGGTGCCTCCCCGACCGGCCGTCGGCGAAACGTCGGCGTGTCGGCGTCACGGCCCACACCGCCGCTGAGTCGTCCTAGGAGGCTAGGTGAACGCGGAAGCGGCGCGGCTGGTTAACTGGACGAATGGGAGAGATCCTGCTGATCCGCCACGGCGAGACCACCTGGAGTGCCAGCCACCGGCACACCTCGTACACCGACCTGGAACTCACCCCCGACGGTGAGCGGCAGGCCAAGGCACTCGGGGTGATGCTCGCCGGCCGGCGCTTCGTCCGGGTCTTCTCCAGCCCGCGGCAGCGGGCGCTGCGCACCGCCCACCTGGCCGGCCTGCACGTCGACGCCGCCGACCCCGACCTGGCCGAGTGGAACTACGGCGAGTACGAGGGAATCACCGCCGCCGACATCCACGAGGACCATCCGCACTGGAACCTGTGGACCGACGGCTCCCCCGGCGGTGAGTCACCGGCGCAGGTCGGCGAGCGACTCGACCGGGTGCTCGCCCGGGTCGCTCCCCTGCTCGACCGGGGCAACGTGGCGGTGGTCGGCCACGGGCACAGCCTGCGGGTGCTCGGCGCCCGCTGGATCGGTCTGCCCCCGTCCGCCGGTGGCCTGCTGCGGCTCGACACCACCACCGTCAGCGTGCTCGGTCACGAGCACGGACGGCGGGTCATCCTGCGCTGGAACCAGCCGGCTCCGCCGCCGCCCGCGACCGCCCCCGCCCCGGGAACTCGCCACTGATCTTCGGCGGCCGGTTCTCGTACGGGGTGGACAGGACGACGGTGGTGCGGGTGGTGACGTTCGCGGCGGTACGGATCTCCTGAAGCACCCGCTCCAGATCGCCCGGACCGGCGACCCGTACCAGCAGCAAGTAGAAATCCTCCCCCGCCACCGAGTAGCACGAGTCGATCTCCGGCAGGTGGGCCAGCCGCTCCGGCGCGTCGTCCGGCTGCGACGGGTCGAACGGCCGGATCGCCACGAACGCGGTCAGCGGCAGGTCGAGCGCCTCGAACGAGACGCGCGCGGCGTACCCCTTGATCACGCCCCGCTGCTCCAGCCGGCGGACCCGCTGGTGCACGGCGGACACCGACAGACCCACCTTCTCGGCGAGGTCCGTGTACGACAGCCGACCGTCTCCGGTCAGCGCGGCGACGATGGCACGGTCGATCTCCTCCACGCGGTGCAACCTACCCGCAAAAGGGCTCCGACGCTTCTCCGGCCCAGCCCTCCTGGCGCTCAGCGGGCGGTGCGGTCGCGCACCGCGTCCGCCGCGTAGTTCAGCACCTCCGCCATGTCCTCCTCGTCGAGGAACGGCAGGTCGGTGAGGATATCGGTCACCGTCATCCCCTCGCCCATCATCGCCAGCAGCGTGGCCACGGGGATGCGCGACTGCCGCACGCAGGGCGCACCCCCCATGACGTCGGGGTCGACGGTGATCCGCGGAAAGGCCATCGCCACAGGCTAGTGGCCCTTGGCGAGGGCGCGGGAGATGACCAGCCGCTGGATCTGGTTGGTGCCCTCGACGATCTGGAGCACCTTCGCCTCGCGCATGTACCGCTCGACCGGGTGGTCGGAGACGTAGCCGGCGCCGCCGAGCACCTGCACCGCGTCGGTGGTCACCCGCATCGCCATGTCGGTGGCGAACAGCTTCGCCTTCGCCGCCTCGATCGAGTACGGCCGGCCGGCGTCGCGCAGCCGGGCGGCGGCGAGCATCAGCGCCCGGGCCGCGGAGATCTGGGTGGCGGCGTCGGCGAGGTTGAACCCGAGCCCCTGGAAGTCGATGATCGCCTGGCCGAACTGCTGCCGCTCCTTGGCGTACCCGACGGCGTAGTCGAGCGCGGCCTGGGCCAGCCCGACGGCGCAGGCGGCGATGCCGAGCCGGCCCGAGTCCAGGGCCGACATGGCGATGGTGAAGCCCATCCCCTCACCGCCGATCAGCCGGTCGGCCGGCACGCGGGCGTCGTCGAAGGCGATCTGCGCCACCGGAGAGGCGTGCAGGCCCATGGTGCGCTCGGCGGCCTGCGGGTGGATGCCCGGGGTGTTCCGGTCGGCGAGCAGGCAGGAAATACCCTTCGGGCCGGGCCCGCCGGTGCGGCAGAAGATGTTGTAGAAGTCGGCGACCCGGGCGTGGGTGATCCACGCCTTGGTGCCGGAGACCACGTACGCGTCGCCGTCGCGGACCGCCTTCGTGGTCAGGGCGGCGGCGTCGGAGCCGCCCTGCGGCTCGGAGAGGCAGTACGCCCCGAGCAGCTCGCCGCCGATCATGTTGGGCAGGAGCTTGCGCTGCTCGTCGGTGCCGAACTGGGCCACCGGGTAGCAGGAGAGGGTGTGCA
>JBARAE010000523.1:0-2043 GCA_049791715.1 Micromonospora sp. | reverse complement strand
GGGCCGGACCCGTTGGCGCTCGGCCTGTCGGCCAGCACGCCCGGGCTGACCGGGGTGGCCGCGAGGCGGCCCGCCGGCTTCCCGGTGCTTACCGGGAGCTGGAGCTCGGCCAGCCGCCGCTGGAGTTCGTCGGACTCCTGCCGGGACTTCCAGGTCTCCTGGCGCAGGTCGGCCAGCTCCTGTTGGGCCTGCGCGATCTCCAGCATCACCTGGGCGAGCTGCTGCCGGCCGGCCGCGACCTCCTGCTGGGTGGCGGCGAGGTGCTGTTGCGTGGTGGCCAGATGCTGCTGGGTCGTCGCCGCGTACTCCTCGAACTGGCGCCGGGAAGCGGCGACGTGCTCGTCGGCCCGGCGGCGCTTCTCGGCGGCCTCCGCCTCGGCCCGGCGCAGCAGTTCGGCGGTCTCGTCCTCGGCCTGGCGGCGCAGGGTGAGGGCGTCCTGCTCGGCGGTCCGGCGGATCTCCGCCGCACCCTGCTCGATCTCGTCGCGCCGAGCCGCGTACGCCTTCTCCAGCTCGGTCTGCCGGGCCTTGTGCTGCCGGTCCAGCTCGTCGCGGCGCTTGGCGAACGCCTGCTCGGCGGCGGACTGGCGCTGGGCGAACTCCTTGTCGACGGCCTCCCGCCGGGAGTTGACCTCCTTCTCCACCCCCGCCCGCCAGGCGCCCAGTTCCTGCTGCGTCTGCGCCCGGGCCTGCTGCACGTACGCCTCGGTCTCGCCCCGCATCCGCTGGATGTACGCCTCGACCTCCGCCCGGTTGCGCTTCGCCGCCTCGGCGGCCTCGGTGGTCAGCCGGTGCGCCTCCTGCCGGGCCCGGCCGCGGGTCGCCTTCGCGGCCTCCTCGGCGTCGTCGACGATCTGCTTGGCCTCCTGCAGCGCCTTGGCGTGGGTGGCCCGGCTCGCCTCGGTCGCGTTGTCGTTCAGCCGCTTGGCTTCCTGCTGGGCCTTGGCGTGCATCTCCTTGGCCGCGTCGCGCAGCTCGGTGGCCTCCTGCTGCGCCTTGGCCAGCGCCGCCTTGGCCGCCTCGCGGAGCTTGGTCGCGTCCTGCTGGGCGCGGGTGTGGATCTCCTTGGCGGTGTCCCGGAGCTGGGTGGCCTCCTGCTGCGCCTTCGCCAGCGCCTCCTGGGCGCTCCTGCGCAGCGCTGCGACCTCGTCGTTGGCGCTCTTCCGCAGCGCGGCGACCTCGTCCTTGGCGGTCCTCCGGAGCTTTTCCGCCTCGTCCTTGGCCGCCCTGAGCGCGGCCTGCCCCTCGGACTTGCGGGCGGCGCTCTGCCGCTCCTCCTCCGCCCGCCGGGCGGAGAGGGCGATCTCGAAGTCCTTGAGGGCCTGGGCGGCCTGCCCGCGGGCCTCCTCGATGATGTGCTCGGCGGCCGCGCGACGCGCCTCGATCTCCTCGTTCGCGGAGGCGAGGATGTCGTCCGCCTGCTCCTCGGCGAGGGTGAGCATCTGCTCGACGCGGGGACCGAGATGCCGGAACGACGCCCGGTCCACGACACCGATCTGCTTGCGCACCTGGGCGAGGTCGCGCTGCAGCACCTCGACCTGGCCGGCCAGCTTGTGGATCTGCGTGTACGCCTGTTCCCGCTCGGCCGTCAGGGTGGCGATCTCGTGCTCCTCACGAGCGACGTACCGGTCGACCTGTCGTTTCTCGTACCCCCGCAGAGCGGACTCGAAGCTGGGCTCCGTGGTCACGTCCCCGCCGAGAGCGAACAGTTCCTCGCCGTGCGACATGCCCCCATCCTCACACGCATCCGGCTCTGCTGGGGCGATACGGACGCCCCTGTTGGGAGCTACTTCACCGATCGGACGGAACGGGCCGGGAAAGCATGACAGCGCGGGGTTACACCGGTTACCCGGTGTCACCCCGCGCCGTGGATCATGCCCCGATGCGGGTGGTGCTCAGTTGGCCGACTCGGCGGTGACCCGCTCCTCGGAACCCTCCTTCTTGGTCGCCTCCGGCTTGGCCGGGGCCGCCGGCACGCCCGGCACGATGCCGGCGAGACCGGACAGCATCTGACCGAGCTGGGAGGTGACGGCGTCCTTCTGC
>JBARAE010000522.1:0-4215 GCA_049791715.1 Micromonospora sp. | reverse complement strand
ACACCCGGGGGTTCATCTCGATCACGACGATCCGGCCGTCGGCCGGGTTGACCGCGAACTGGATGTTGCAGCCGCCGGTGTCCACCCCGACCTCGCGCAGCACCGCGATGCCCAGGTCGCGCAGGCGCTGGTACTCCCGGTCGGTCAGCGTCATGGCCGGGGCCACGGTCACGCTGTCGCCGGTGTGCACGCCCATCGGGTCGATGTTCTCGATCGAGCAGACCACCACCACGTTGTCGTGGCGGTCGCGCATGAGCTCGAGCTCGTACTCCTTCCAGCCCAGCACGCTCTCCTCGATGAGGACCTCGTGCACCGGGCTGGCGGCCAGGCCGGCGCCGGCGATCCGCCGCAGGTCCTCGTCGGTGTGCGCCATGCCGGAGCCCAGGCCGCCCATGGTGAACGACGGCCGGATCACCACCGGCAGGCCCAGCTCGGCGACGGTCTCCTCCACCTCGGCCATCGAGTGGCAGACCCGGGACCGGGGCACCAGGCCGGTCGGGTCGTCCAGGCCCAGCCGTACGCCGGCCTTGGCGACGATGTCCTTGAAGAGCTGGCGGTCCTCGCCCCGGTTGATCGCCTCGATGTTGGCACCGATCAGCTCGACGCCGTACTTCTCCAGGATGCCCGCATCGTGCAGCGCGACGGCGGTGTTCAGCGCGGTCTGCCCGCCGAGGGTGGGCAGCAGCGCGTCGGGGCGTTCCTTGGCGATGACCAGCTCGACGAACTCCGGGGTGATCGGCTCGACGTACGTGGCGTCGGCGAACTCCGGGTCGGTCATGATGGTCGCCGGGTTGGAGTTGACCAGGCTGACCCGGATCCCCTCACTGCGCAGCACCCGGCAGGCCTGGGTGCCGGAGTAGTCGAACTCGCAGGCCTGCCCGATCACGATCGGCCCGGAGCCGATCACCAGGATGTGCTTGAGATCGGTCCGCTTAGGCATTCTTTCCGCCTTCGATGAGTTCGGCGAAACGGTCGAAGAGGTAGTCCGCGTCGTGCGGGCCGGCCGCCGCCTCCGGGTGGTACTGGACGGTGAAGGCGGGCACGTCCCTGGCCCGCAGCCCCTCGACCACGTTGTCATTGAGGCAGACATGGCTGACCTGGACGCCGCCGAACTCGGTCTCGATCACCTGATCCGGGACGACCGCGCCCTGCCCGGCGCCCGGGACCTGGACGGCGAAGCCGTGGTTGTGGCTGGTCACCTCGACCTTGCCGGTGGCCCGGTCGAGTACCGGCTGGTTGATGCCGCGGTGGCCGTAGCCGAGCTTGTAGGTGCCGAAGCCCAGCGCCCGGCCGAGGATCTGGCTGCCGAAGCAGATGCCGAAGAGCGGGATCCGGCGGCGCAGCACCTCCTGCGCGAGGGCGACCGGTCCGTCGGCGGTGGCCGGGTCGCCCGGGCCGGGCGAGAAGAAGACCGCGTCGGCGCCGGTGGCCAGCAGGTCGTCGATGGTGGAGCCGGCGGGCAGCACGTGGGTGGTGACCCCGCGCGCGGCGAGCCGGCGCGGTACGTTGCGCTTGATGCCCAGGTCGAGCGCGGCGACGGTGAACCGGTGCGCGCCCTGCGCCTCGACCACGTACGGCTGGGCGGTGGTCACCTGCGCGGAGAGGTCCGCGCCGACCATCTGCGGCGACTGGCGTACCCGGGCGAGCAGGGCCCGCGGGTCGTCGTCGACGCTGGAGATGCCCACCCGCATCGCGCCCCGCTCGCGCAGGTGGCGGGTGAGGGCCCGGGTGTCGACGCCGCTGATACCGACCACGCCCTCCGCGGCCAGCCGGTCCTCCAGCCCGCCGGTGGCCCGCCAGTTGGAGCTGATCCGGGCCGGGTCGCGGACCACGTAGCCGGCGACCCAGATCCGGGCCGACTCGTCGTCGGACTCGTTGACGCCGGTGTTGCCGATGTGCGGGGCGGTCTGCACCACCACCTGGCGGTGGTAGGAGGGGTCGGTCAGGGTCTCCTGGTAGCCGGTCATGCCGGTGTTGAAGACCGCCTCGCCGAACGTCTCCCCGACGCTGCCGTACGCCTCGCCGTGGAACGTGCGCCCGTCCTCGAGGACGAGGATCGCGCTTCTGCGCTTCGCCATTACCGGGCCCGCCTTTCGTTCGCGACTGCGGGACTCCGCTCCGCTGCGTTCCTCGCGCTCACTTGACAGCCTTTCCGTCCAGGACCGTCGGCTCGCCGCGCAGGAAGGTCGCCACGATGCGACCCGGCAGCGTCATGCGGGCGTACGGGGTGTTGCGACTGCGGCTGGCCAGCTCCGCCGGCTCGATGGTGCGGCGGGCGGCGGGGTCGACCAGGGTCAGGTTGGCCGGGACGCCGGGGGCCGGGTCGAGGCCGTGCCCCGCCAGGCCGGCGATCCGGGCCGGGGTTCGGGACATCCGCTCGGCGATCAGGTCCCACTGCGGGCCGAGCACGTCGAGCGCGATCGACAGCGCCGTCTCCAGCCCGAGCATGCCGGGCCGGGCGTACGCCCACTCGCACTCCTTGTCCTCCACGGCGTGCGGGGCGTGGTCGGTGGCGATGATGTCGATCACGCCCTCGGCCAGCGCGGCGCGCAGGGCGGCGATGTCGGTGGCGGTGCGCAGCGGCGGGTTGACCTTGTAGACCGGGTCGTAGGTCTCCGCCTTCTCGTCGGTGAGCAGCAGGTGGTGCGGGGTCACCTCGGCGGTGACCTTCACCCCGCGCGCCTTGGCCTGCCGCAGCACCTCGACGCTGCCGGCGGTGGAGACGTGGCAGACGTGCAACCGGCTGCCGACATGCTCGGCGAGCAGCACGTCGCGGGCGATGATCGCCTCCTCGGCGACCGCCGGCCAGCCGGTCAGGCCGAGCCGGGTGGAGACCTCACCCTCGTGCATCTGCGCGCCCTCGGTGAGCCGGGGCTCCTCCGCGTGCTGGGCGATCACGCCGTCGAACGCCTTGACGTACTCCAGCGCCCGGCGCATCAACTTCGGGTCGGCGACGCAGTGCCCGTCGTCGGAGAAGATCCGCACCCGCGCGGCCGAGTCGGCCATCGCGCCCAGCTCGGCCAGGCGCTCGCCGGCCAGGCCGACGGTGACCGCGCCGATCGGCTGCACGTCCACCAGCGCGGCCTCCCGGCCGAGCCGCCAGACCTGCTCCACCACGCCGGCGGTGTCGGCCACCGGGGAGGTGTTGGCCATCGCGCAGACCGCCGTGTACCCGCCGAGCGCCGCCGCCCGGGACCCGGACTCGACCGTCTCGGCGTCCTCCCGGCCCGGCTCGCGCAGGTGGGTGTGCAGGTCGACCAGGCCGGGGAGAGCGACCAGCCCGGTGCCGTCGATGACCGTGGCGTCCGGGGCGGCGAGCCCGGCGCCGGTCTCGGCCACGACGCCGTCGCGGATCAGCAGATCGGTCGGCTCGCCGCCGACCACGCTCACGCTCTTGATCAGGTACGCGGTCACCGGTTGTTCCCTCCGAGCAGCAGGTAGAGGACGGCCATCCGCACGGAGACCCCGTTGGCGACCTGTTCGACGATGGTGGAGCGGGGCGAGTCGGCGACCTCGGGAGTGATCTCCATGCCCCGGTTCATCGGGCCGGGGTGCATGACGATCGCGTGCTCCGGCAGCCGGCGCATGCGGGGGCCGTCCAGGCCGTACCGGCGGGCGTACTCGCGGGCGGAGGGGAAGTAGGAGTCGTTCATCCGTTCCCGCTGCACCCGCAGCATCATCACCACGTCGACGTTGGGCAGCACGGCGTCGAGGTCGTACGAGACGTCGGTGCCCGGCGCGAGCGCGGGCGAGATGTCCACCGGGATCAGCGTCGGCGGGCCGACCAGGGTGACCTTGGCGCCGAGGGTGGAGAGCAGCAGCACGTTGGAGCGGGCCACCCGGGAGTGCAGCACATCGCCGACGATCGCCACGTGCAGGCCGGCGAGGCGCCCCAGCCGGGACCGCATCGTGTACGCGTCCAGCAGCGCCTGGGTGGGGTGCTCGTGAGTGCCGTCGCCGGCGTTGACCACCGAGCCGTCGACCCAGTCGGCCAGCCGGTGCGGCGCGCCGGAGGCCGGGTGCCGGACGACCACCGCGTCGGCGCCCATCGCCTGTAGGGTGAGCGCGGTGTCCTTCAGGCTCTCGCCCTTGGCCACGCTGGAACCCTTGGCGGAAAAGTTGATCACGTCGGCGCTGAGCCGCTTGGCGGCCGCCTCGAAGGAGATCCGGGTCCGGGTGGAGTCCTCGTAGAAGAGGTTCACCACGGTCCGGCCG
>JBARAE010000521.1:0-7412 GCA_049791715.1 Micromonospora sp. | reverse complement strand
CGGACGAGAAGGTGCGCTACCGGTTCCGTACCGAGCGGGCGCTGATCGAGCACCTGCTGCACATCGGCGAGGTGGACTGGGTCAACTCGCTCTTCCTCTCCTGCCGCTTCTCGGCGGCCCGGATCGGCCAGTACAACGAGTTCGTCTACGCCTTCTTCAAGTGCCTCTCGGAGGAGCGCCTCCAGTACGCCGAGGGCTGGTACGACGAGCACGAGCGGGCCGTCGACGCCGAGGACATCACGCTCGGTGACTGGGTGGTGCAGCGGCGCTGCCCGCACCTGAAGGCCGACCTGAGCCGGTTCGGCATCGTCGAGGGCGAGCAGCTCACCTGCCAGTTGCACGGCTGGAAGTTCGACCTGTCCAGCGGCCGCTGCCTGACGAGCGTCGGCCACAAGATCCGCGCCCACCGGGTCGACGCCGAAACTCCGGCCCCGGCCGGCGAGGCGGCCAGTTAGGTTTCGCCGCGGACGCCGCCTCCGACGGGTGACCGTGAGGTCGGAAGGGGGCGGCGTGACGGAGGCGGGCGCGGAGGAGAAGCAGTACCGGTACCGGCGTGACCGGGAGATGGCCCGGGACGCCTCCCGGGTGGAGACGTTCAGCGACGGC
Organism: Micromonospora sp.; assembly: GCA_049791715.1. Lineage (GTDB taxonomy): Bacteria > Actinomycetota > Actinomycetes > Mycobacteriales > Micromonosporaceae > Micromonospora. The sequence continues at coordinate 6,806 of JBARAE010000521.1, read as the reverse complement.
GTCTTCGGGGTCGTGCTGACGGTGATGGCCGTCGAACTACTGCAGAACGGCCCGGCCCGGGAGGGCGGGAGGCAGCTTCCGGACGCCCTCGCCCACGCCTGGCCGTCCTACCTGGCGTACGTGATCACCTTCGGGATCGCCGGTCAGATCTGGCTCGGCCACCACAACATGTGGCGGTACGTGGTCCGGGTCGACCAGATGCTGCTGGTGTTCAACCTGCTCCTGCTGCTCGTCGTGGCCACGATCCCGTTCACTGCCGACCTGCTGTCCGACAACCTGCGCGGTAGCGCGACAGAGCAGCGGCTGACCGCCGCCCTCTACGTCGGCACAGTGCTCGGTGAATCACTCTTCTTCAACCTGAGCTGGTGGTGGGCTCGGCGGCACCGGCTGCTCCATCCCGACCTGGATCCCCAGCTCGCCCGGGCGGTCGCGCGGCGATTGCAGCTGCGCCCGCTGCTCTACCTGATCGCCTTCGCCTTCGTCTTCGTCGACCCGATCCTCAGTCTCCTGCTCTACCTGCTGCTCGTCGGCCTCTCCCTCGTCCACCGCCCCGGCGACCTGCCCCGTTTCCCCGCCGCGGCCGACGGGGAGGTCAGCGGCCGAGGTCGCTGAGGATGCGCTGGGCGGCGTTGTGGCCGGCGGCGCCGATGACGCTGCCCGCGGGGTGGCAGCCGGCGCTGCCCGCGTACACGCCCGCGACGCCGGTGGCGTAGGGCATCCGGTCGGTGAACGAGACGGTGTTGTCGACGTGGTGGATGTGCCCGCCGGTGATGCCGAAGTGCGCCTCGATGCCGGGCGGGGTGAGTGGCACCGCGTCGGCGATCAGATCGCCGGTGCCGGGGGCGTACCGCTCGCAGATGGCGATCAGCCTCTCCACGTAGCCCGGGAGCGCCGCGTCCCAGGTGGTGCCGGCCAGTTCGTACGGGACCGACTGGACGAAGAGCGCGGACGAGTGGTGCCCGGCCGGGTCGGACAGCGACGGGTCGACGGTGGTGTGCAGGTACCACTCGATGGTGGGCTCGTCGGGCAGCCGCCCGGCCTGCACATCGGCCCACATGCCGCGCAGTGCGGCCATCGGGGACTCCCCGCCCGCGCCCACCAGCGACGCCGAGCCGGGGAGCAGGTGAATGGTGGAGCCGAACGGGCTCGGCGCCTCCGGCGGCAGGCAGGAGAAGCGCGGCAGCCCGGTCAGGGCCAGGTTGAGCTTCAGCGTGGTGCCGGGCCGGCGGACGGCCGCCATCCGCTCGCCGAGCGGCGCCGGGAGCGCGCCGTCGGGCAGCAGCTCCATCAGCCGGTACGGGTCGCAGGCCCCGAGCACGACCTCGGCCGCGACCTGGCGGCCGTCGGCGAGTTCCACCCCGCTCGCCGCGCCGCCGTCGAGGGTGACGGCGCGGACCGGCGTACCGGTCAGGATGGTGGCCCCGGCGGCGCGGGCGGCCTCGGCGAAGGTCCGCGAGACGGTGCCCATGCCGCCTTCCGCGATCATCCAGGTGCCGTCGGCGCCGGGCAGCCGGCACATGTTGTGCACCAGGAAGTTGTGGCCGGTGCCCGGGTCGTCCGGGCCGGCGTTGAGTCCGGAGAGGCCGTCGGTGACCGCGTACATGCTGACCAGCAGTTCGGAGCGGAACTCGAACCGGGCCAGGTAGTCGGCGACGGAGCCGCGGACCAGGTCGACGAAGGCGTGTCGCAGCGCCGGCCGGACGTACCGCTCGGCGGTCTCCTCCACCGGGAGCGGCTCGGCCAGCCAGGCCGGCGCCAGGTCCTCGCGCAGCGCCGCCAGCTCGGCCTGCATGGCGTCGTCGGCGGCCACGTCGGCGGGGGAGAAGAACTCCGCGAGCTGCCGCCGGGTCGCCGCGTGGTCGCTGCCCATCAGCAGGTACGGCGAGCCGAGACCGCCCGGGGTGGGCAGGAAGTAGTGCGGGTCGCGGCGGAGCACCGGGATGCGGACGTCGAGCGTGCCGAGCAGCTCCGGCGGCATCAGCCCGAGGAGGTACGACCCGGTGGAGTGGCGCAGCTCGGGCACCTTCGGGAACGGGTTCTCGGTGCGGGTGGCGCCGCCGATCACGTCGGCCGCCTCCAGCACCAGCACGTCGAGGCCGGCCCGGGCCAGCAGGATCGCCGAGACCAGACCGTTGTGCCCCGACCCGATGATCACGGCGTCGGCGCGGGACGGCAGCTCACTCGCTTCGCTCATGCCCGGGCAGCCTAGTGCCGCGACGGCCCGGGCGGGAGGTCAGCGGGCCCGTATCGCGCGCCACCGGCTCAACGCCAGCGTGGCCGAGTAGCCGGCCAGCACGATCACGTGGAACAGGTAGAGCCAGAGCAGCACGGCCACCCCGCCGCCGATCTCGTCGAAGCCGCCGAACGGCACGCCCAGGTCGAGCGGCAGGGAGCAGAACAGGACGAACCCGTGCAGGAAACCGGAGAGGTTCGCCGCGGTGAACGAGCCCATTCCGAGCGTCGACAGCCAGTCCGGCGAGGCGGGTCCGACCACCCGGAAGATCCACATCACCACCGGGGTGAGGGCCAGCCATGTGCCGAGGAAGGACAGCACCACTCCGAGCGCACCGACCCAGCCGCCCTGGCGGACCAGGTGGGTGGTGAGCGGCAGCGCCATCAGGATCGACAGCAGCAGGGCCGGAGCGGGGGCCAGCAGCGGCAGCAGCAGCAACCGACCCCGCCAGCCGACCAGGGCCTCGGCCTGGCCGGGCGGGGTGGCGACCGAGACGAAGGCGCGCCGCATGCCCTCGCCGTACAGCGACGCCGGCAGCAGCGAGGCCAGCGCCGCCAGCGGGGTCAACCCCAGGCCGGCCTCGACGAGCGCACCCACGGCCCGGTTCGCGCCGATGTCGGTGGGCAGCGTGGTGATCGCGTACGACGTGAGCCGGCGGACCTGGTCATCCCCGGCGATCAGCCCGGTCAGCCAGATCGCCAGCAGCGCCACCGGCACCACGGCGATCGCCCCGTAGAACGTGATCGCGGCGGCGTGCAGCGAGAGGTCCCGGCCGCGTACCGGTCGGAACGCCGCGCTGATGACCCGCCGGACCCCCTGCCATCGCCTCCCCATTGCGACCTCCTTCCCCGCGGGGCAGGCCGGCACGCATTACGATCCGGCGGCATGACGATCGTCTCGACCGACCGCCTGCTGATCCGGGAGTGGACCGAGGACCCGGCGGACCTGGACCGGGTCTTCGACATCTACTCCCGCGACGAGGTCATGCGCTGGCTGGGCGGGGGATCGGGGCTGCTGACCGACCCGGCGCAGGCGCCGGAACGGGTCCGGTCCTGGCGCGACCGGTACGCCCCGTACGCCGGTCGGTACGGCCTCTGGGCCATCGAGCCGCGCGACGCCGGGCGCCCGGCGGGCAGCGTCCTGCTGAAGCCGCTGCCCGGCCGGGACGGCGGCACACCCACCGACGACATCGAGGTCGGCTGGCACCTGCACCCTGATTCCTGGGGACACGGCTACGCCACCGAGGCGGCCCGGGCCGTCGTCGAGCGGGAGTTCGAAACCGGCACCGAGCAGGTGTTCGCCGTGGTCATGCCGGGCAACGACGCCTCGATGGCGGTGGCCCGGCGGCTCGGGATGGCCCACGTCGGCATCCGCACCGACTGGTACGGCGGTGCGGAACTGGAGACCTTCGTCCTGCGCGCCACGGGCTGAGGGTTCGCCCCCGGTGTGCGATCCGGCCCGCTGCGGGGCGGCCGGACGGGGAGGGTCGAGGCTCCCAGCGGGCGTCCAGCGGCGCTGGGGAAGAATGGCCGGGTGACCTCTCCCCGCGACCTCGTCCTGCTCGGTTCGACCGGCTCGATCGGTACCCAGGCAATCGACATCGTCCGGCGCAACCCGGACCGGTTCCGGGTGGTCGCCCTCGGCGCGGGCGGCGGCAACGTCCAACTGCTCGCCGCCCAGGCCCTCGAACTGGGTGTCGAGGCGGTCGGGGTGGCGAAGGCGTCCGCCGCGCAGGACCTCCAGCTCGCCTTCTACGCCGAGGCGAGCCGGCGCGGCTGGGCCACCGGGGACTTCAAGCTGCCGAAGATCGTGGCCGGCCCGGACGCGATGACCGAGCTGGCCGGGTGGCCCTGTGACGTGGTGCTCAACGGCGTGGTCGGCTCGCTGGGGCTGGCGCCGACCCTGGCCGCGCTGCGCGCCGGTCGTACCCTCGCCCTGGCCAACAAGGAGTCGCTCGTGGCCGGCGGCTCCCTGGTCAGGGCCGCGGTGACGCGGCCGGGGCAGATCGTCCCGGTCGACTCGGAGCACTCGGCGCTGGCGCAGTGCCTGCGGGGCGGCAGCCGGGGCGAGGTGCGTCGGCTCGTGGTGACCGCCAGCGGTGGCCCGTTCCGCGGCCGGCGGCGGGACGAGTTGACTGAGGTCACGCCCGAGCAGGCGCTGGCCCACCCCACCTGGACCATGGGCCCGGTGGTCACCATCAACTCCGCGACCATGGTCAACAAGGCCCTCGAAGTGATCGAGGCGCACGAGCTCTTCGACGTGCCGTACGCCGACATCGAGGTGATGGTCCACCCGCAGTCGGTCATCCACTCGATGGTCGAGTTCACCGACGGCTCGACGCTGGCCCAGGCCAGCCCGCCCGACATGCGGCTGCCCATCGCGCTCGGTCTGGGCTGGCCGGACCGGGTGCCCGAGGCCGCCGCCGCGGTCGACTGGACGAAGAGCCACACCTGGGAGTTCTTCCCGCTGGACGACGCCGCCTTCCCGGCGGTGGCCCTGGCCAAGGCGGCCGGCGAGGCGGGGCGCTGCCGGCCGGCCATCTACAACGCGGCGAACGAGGAGTGCGTGGCCGCGTTCGTCGCCGGACGGTTGCCGTTCCTCGGCATCGTGGACACCCTCGAGCGGGTGTTGGAGGACGCTCCCGACTTCGCCGAACCAGGTACCGTCGAGGACGTGCTCGCCGCCGAGTCGTGGGCACGGGCGCACGCCCAGGAGATCATCGTCGGGTCGGTGGAAGGAGCCTGATGGCAAACCTGCTCGGGGTGGCGCTCTTCGCCGTGTTCATCCTCGTCTCGGTGAGCCTGCACGAGGCGGGGCACATGCTCACCGCCAAGGCGTTCGGGATGAAGGTCACCCGCTACTTCGTCGGCTTCGGCCCGACGTTGTGGTCGTTCACGCGGGGCGAGACCGAGTACGGCGTCAAGGGCATCCCGCTCGGCGGCTTCTGCAAGATCGTCGGGATGACCCCGCAGGACGACGACGTCGAGCCCGGCGACGAGAAGCGCGCCATGTGGCGGTACCCGGTATGGAAGCGGACGATCGTGATGTCCGCCGGTTCGATCGTCCATTTCGCCCTGGCCCTGGGTGCGCTCTGGGTGATGGCCGTCTCCGTCGGCCTGCCCAACCCGAAGTTCCCGACCACCGACGCCCAGGCCCGCAACGAGCCGGCGGTGATCGCCCTCGCCCCGTGCGTGGTGGTGGAGAACGCCAACCGGGCCTGCCAGGCCGGCGACCCGGCCAGCCCGGCCGCCAAGGCCCAGCTCAAGGACGGCGACCGGATCACCGCGATCAACGGGCGGTCCGTCTCCACCTGGGGCGACATGCTCGAGGTGGTCCGCGCCACCAAGCCGGGCGCGGCGACGGTCGACTACGTCCGCGACGGCCGGCCGGCCACCACCAGGGTCGACCTGGCCTCCGTGCAGCGTCCGCCGCTGGGCCAGCCGAAGGGCGGCACCTCCGCGGTCTCCGCGCTCGGCGTCGGCCTCCAGTTCTCGACCCCCACCCGGATCGAGTACGGCCCGGTCGCCGCGGTCGGTGCCACCGCCGACTTCACCGGCACCATGGCGGTGCAGACCGCGCAGGCCATGCAGCGCATCCCGCAGAAGGTGCCCGCGCTGTGGAACGCGATCACCGGCGGCGAGCGCGACGTGGACACCCCGATCAGCGTGGTCGGCGCCAGCCGGCTCGGCGGCGAGTTCGTGGCCAACGACGCCTGGTACGGCTTCTTCATGCTCTTCGTCTCGCTGAACTTCTTCATCGGCGTCTTCAACCTGCTGCCGCTGCTGCCGCTGGACGGCGGGCACATCGCCATCGCGTGGTTCGAGCGGGTCCGCTCCTGGCTCTACGCCCGCATCGGCCGCCCCGACCCCGGCCGGGTCGACTACCTCAAGCTCATGCCCATCACGTACGCGGTGATCCTCATCGGTGGCGCGTTCACGCTGCTGACCGTCACCGCGGACGTCGTCAACCCGATCACGCTCTTCTCAAGGTGAGTGCCTGAAGTGACCGCTGTCAGTCTCGGTATGCCCCCCGTACCGCCGCCGCCGCTCGCCCCGCGTCGGGCCAGCCGCCAGATCATGGTCGGCTCGGTGCCGGTCGGTGGGGGTGCGCCGGTCTCGGTGCAGTCGATGACCACCACCCTCACAGCCGACGTCAACGCAACGCTTCAGCAGATCGCCGAGCTGACCGCGGCCGGCTGTCAGATCGTCCGGGTGGCCGTGCCGTCCCAGGACGACGTCGAGGCGCTGCCGGCGATCGCGAAGAAGTCGCAGATCCCGGTGATCGCCGACATCCACTTCCAGCCGAAGTACGTCTTCGCCGCGATCGACGCGGGCTGCGCGGCGGTCCGGGTCAACCCGGGCAACATCCGGCAGTTCGACGACAAGGTGAAGGAGATCGCCAAGGCGGCCGGCGACGCGGGCGTGCCGATCCGGATCGGCGTCAACGCCGGTTCGCTGGACAAGCGGCTGCTCACCAAGTACGGCAAGGCCACCGCCGAGGCGCTGGTCGAGTCGGCGCTCTGGGAGTGCTCGCTCTTCGAGGAGCACGGCTTCCGGGACATCAAGATCTCGGT
>JBARAE010000520.1:0-20773 GCA_049791715.1 Micromonospora sp. | reverse complement strand
GGGCCAAGCGCTGCGCGGGGACCGGCGGCCGGCCGTTCCCGGCGAGCGCGTCCCAGGCCAGCGCGAGCAGGACGCCGACCGCGGCCGCCACCACCAGGGCCAGCCGGGTCGGCATCATCATCTCGACCAGCGGCAGGTCGTCCGGGACGTACGCCCACGGGCCGTTGACGGCCGTCTCCACGCCGTTGAACCGCACCTTCGGGCCGATCGACGCGACGGCGAAGACGACGACCAGCACCGCGAGGATCCGGGCGGCCAGCGAGCGGCGGACCAGCACCACGAGGGCCACCAGGGCGACCAGCACGAGGGGCCAGCCGAACCAGGTGTTCTGCTCGGTCATCCCGATGGTCTTCTCCACCGCCTCGTCGCCGGCGACGGTGTCCCGCGCGAAGGTGACGAAGGCGGCGAGATCCTCGCCCCAGCTGTGGAAGACGCCGCCCTGCAACCCCCGGTAGGACTGCGGGCCGTTGAACTGGAACCAGATCGGGTAGGCGGCCAGCAGCAGGGCCAGCGCGACGGCGACGCCGAGCCCCGCCGCGAAGCTGCCGGCCCGCGCCCACGCCGCCCGCGGTCGCTGCACCACGTACGCGGCCACGGTGACCAGGCAGGCCAGCGCGGTGAGGAGCAGCATCTCCTCGTTGATGAAGATCTGGTACGCCACCAGCAGGCCCAGCGCGATCCCGTGCCGCCACCAGCGGCCCGGCTCGCCCAGCCGCAGCACCCGCGCCACGATCAGCGGGAGCAGGAAGTTGGAGACGAAGTTCGGCTGACCGTTGGCATGGTGCACGATGCCCGGGGCGAAGCCGAGGAAGGCGCCGCCGACGAAGGCCGCCGCCCGCGAGCGCACCAGGTGCCGGGACAGCATCCAGTACGACGTGGACGCGGTCGCGGCGAGCGCCCCGCCCAGGTAGAACGCGTACATCACCTGGGGGCCGAGGAGCAGGGTGAGGGGCGCCAGCGGCAGGGTGACCCCGAGCAGCGAGGTGTTCGCCATCATGTTGACGCCGTCGGGCGCGTTCTGTCGGGCGGTGAAGAGCGGGTTCTCCAGGTGCCGTATGGAGTAGGCGCCGTGCGCGAAGAGCCACTCGAACCAGCTGTGGTCGGTCGGCAGGTGCGACGAGACCCGGTGCTCGACGTCTCCCCAGTAGTTGAGGCAGACGAGAACGCCGAGGACCGCATAGGCTCCGATCACCAGCACGTCGGCGCGGGCCGGCCGGCGGCGGGACCGGCGCGGCGGAACGGCCGCGACGGGCTCGGCCGCGACGGACGCGGAGTTCAGCGAGGGGTCTACCACCGGCACAGCCACGACGGGCCATCGTACAGGCGGTGCGGCGGCCCTCCGGCCGCACCGGCGCGTCCCAGGTGGAGGCCGCACCGCGGGCGAGCGGCACCGTCCGGGGCGACCGGGGGAGGGGTGATCGTGGCGGTCATCGATCTGGGCGAGCTCCGGGACGACCCCGAGCCGGAACCGGCACCCCGCCGGCCCCGCCCCTCCGCCGGCCCGTACCGGTCCCTGGCGGTGCTGGTGGCCACCCTTCTCACGATCTCCGGCGGCGGGCCCGCGCCGGAGCGTTCGTCGGCCGCCGTGCCGGCCCGGCCCGGCGCCGAGGCGTTCCTGACCGGTGACCGGCTCTACGTGGTGCAGCCGCCGGACTCCGGGCGGGACGAGGGCCGACAGCTCGTCGCGTACCAGGTGCCGAAGGCCGGTCCACCGCCCGAGCTGTGGCGCACCTCGCTGCCGCGCGACGGCGGGGTGGTCGGACTGCTGGAGCGGGCGGGGACGGTGCTGCTCACCGGGCCGGTCGGCGGCGACAGCGGTCCGTACCGGACGTCGGCTGTGGACGCCCGCACCGGCCGGCCGGGCTGGCAGCAGGCCGGGGTCGCCGTCGCGGTGGGCGACGTCGTGCTCATGGAGAGCCTCGGCCGGGAAGGGGTGACCGCGATCCGTCGGGTGGATCCGCCGACCGGCCGGACACTGTGGTCGGTGCCGACGCCCCGGGAGGGGCTGAGCCTCGACGTCGGCCCCGACGGGATCGGCCGGATCGTGGTGACCTCGGCCTCCGGCGACGTCGAGGTGCGCGACGTCGCCTCGGGCGCCCGGCTGGTCGCCCGCAACATCCGCCCCGGCGAGCTGCCCACCTGGCAGCAAACCCAGGTCGTCGGCGACCTGCTGCTGGTGATCCGCATCGGCGACGGCACCGTCACCGGGTACGGGCTGGACCGGCTGGACCGGCGCTGGACGGCGCGGCTCCCCCTGGTGGGCTACGTCGACCGGTGTGGCGTGCTGCTCTGCCTGTACCGGCAGACCGGCGGAATGTGGGCGCTCGACCCGGCGACCGGGGTTGTCCGGTGGACCGATGCCCGCTGGCAGGCGGTGCTGCGGGCGGTCGGCGGCCGGTTCCTGGTGAGCTGGGCCGACGCCGTCGGCGCGCGGTACGCGGTGGTGGACGGGGCGACCGGCCGGCTCCTGGCCGACCTCGGGGCGTGGGAGCTGGCGGGCGGGGACGATCCGGCGGACCCGCTGATCGGCATCCGGCGGCGCGCCGACGGGCGGCTGCTCGTCGCCGAGCTGGACGTGTCGACCGGACGGGCGCAGATGCGTGACGCGTTGCCCGACGTTCTCGGGAACTGTCGCAGCGGCGGGCGCATGCTGATCTGCCGCCGGGTCGGTGGCGACATCGGGCTGTGGCGGCTGCCGTGAGACCCGTGATCGAGCTGGGGGAGATGCCCCACGGCGAGGAACGCGACCCGCCGTCCGATCCGTTCCGGCCGCCCGGCCGGACGGTGCGGGTCGGCGTGCTGCTCGCCGCGGTGCTGCTGGCCCTCGGGGGCGCCGCGCCGGCGGTACGCCGGCCGCCGCCGGTCGAGATACCCGCCCCGCAGGGGGCGAGCTTCCTGGTGATGGGCGACCGGCTGATCATCGCGGACGGCCCGGGGACGGTCGGGCGGGCCGCCCGGGTGGTGACCGGGCACCGGCTGCCCGGCCCGGAGCCGCTGTGGCGCTTCACCCTCCCCGCCGGCGACCATGTGCTCGGGCTCAGCACGGTGGCCGGCACACTGCTGGTGACCAGCAGCCCGGCCGGCGCGGGCGACACCATCTCCACGGCCCTGGACGCCGCCACCGGCGCGGTGCGCTGGCGGCACCCCGGCTACCCGGTCCGCACCGAGCCGGGCGGGTTGCTCTTCGAGACGCCCCGGCCGGACGGCACCGGGACGATCCGCGCCGTCGACCCGGCCACCGGGGCCCCGCGCTGGTCGCTGCCGCTGCCGGGCAACGGGGTCGCGTACCGGATGGGTGGCCGGGGCGTGAGCCAGATCGTGCTGGTGACCGCCGCCGGGCGGGTGGAGGTCCACGACGCCGGCTCGGGGACGTTGCTGCGTGCCGGCCAGGTTCTCCCGGCCGCCGATGGGGTGTCGTACCGGTTCAACCAGGTCGTCGGGGACCTGCTCCTGATGGACAGCGCCCCGGGCACGATCACCGCCTACGGGCTGGACCGGCTGGACCGGCGCTGGAGCGTGCCGGTCGAGCCGGACGTGGCCTACTTCCAGGACTGCGCCGGGGTGGTCTGCGTGCGCGACCGGATCACCGGGGCCCGCGCGCTCGACCCGACCACCGGCCGGACGCTCTGGCGCCGCGACGGGCTCCTGGGGCTCTACCCGGTCGGCGGCCGCCTGCTGGTCGCCGCGGCCGACGTGGGGCTGGAGCAGGACCTCAGCCTGCGCGAGCCGACCAGCGGCCAGGTGCTCGCCCGGCTGGGCCGGTGGCGGATCGCCCGCGGCGAGCCGGTCGACGACAGGCTGCTCGGGCTCCGCCGGCTACCCGGGGACCGGACGCTCGTCGGCGACCTGGACGTCCCGGCCCGGCAGGCCACCGTGCGCGCGGTGCTGCCGGGCTCCTGGGATGACTGCGCCGTCGGGCCCGGCGCACTGGTCTGCCTGCGCCCGGCCGGCGGGCTGGCCGTCTGGCCCTCCGGCCGCTGATCAGGCGGTCACCAGTTGGCCTGGGCGGGAGGCGGCGGCAGCGGCACCGACGCCGGCCGGACCACGTACGCCAGGCCGCCGCTGCCGGCCTGCCAGGCCGCCTCGAACCGGTCCCGGTCCACGGTCCGGCGGACCGCGTCGTCGTCGGGGGCGTACGGGTCGTTGAGCACCGGGTCGCCCTCGGCGGTGAAGCCGGCCAGCACCATGAGGTGTCCCCGGGTGTCGTAGTCCAGCCCGGGCACCTGACCGGACCGGAACGCGGCCGACAGCACCAGCGGCACCCCGGCCGCGATGAACTCCTCCGCCTCGACGAGGGAGCGCAGCCGGGTGACGAAGGCGCCCACCCCGTGCAGCCCGGCGTACGCGGTGTTGAAGGACCAGTTCCCCGCACCGGCGTACGCCCGGTCGTAGCAGTGCCTGGCGGCGTGCACCACCACCGGTCGGGGGCCGGGCGGCGTCACCCAGGCGTACCGGTCGGGCGCCGGCCCGGCGGTCCAGAAGTCGAGCACCATCGAGATGCAGGTGGGGCTGCACCAGGAGTAACCGCCGCCGCCCCAGCGGGTCTCGGCGCCGCCGTGCAACCGCTGCGAGTACCGCGGCACCTCGAGGGTCCGGCCGTGGGCGATCCCGCCCGGGGCGGCCCGGTGGACGCCGACGACCGGTGCGACCTGTCGTCCGGAGGCGACCGCGCCGACGGTGCGCAGCACCGGGGTGAGGTCCGTGCCGGCCGGGCGGAGCAGTGTGGCCCGGAGCTGCCAGCCGGTCACCGTCGCGTCCCCGACGACCAGCGTGTCGGTTTCCACCCGCGCATCGCCGTCGCGCTGCCCGGGCAGGGACGTGCGGGTGTCGTCCGCCGCCCACCGGGCCAGCGGGTACCAGCCGGTGGTCGGGGTTCCGGTGTGCCAGCCGCGCAGCTCGATCCGGAGCGCGCAGCCCGGCGGGGTTTCGGCGGTCCAGGACGGGACCAGTTCGGCCACCGGGAAGCCGGCTTCCACGACGGGGGAGGTCCAGCTCGTGGTGTCGTTGCCGTCGAGGTGGCCGGTCGGGGCGGCGACGACCAGGCCGCCGTCGGCGGGAGCGACACCGTCGGCGGTGCCCAGGTCGAGGTCGGCGGGCAGGTGGAAGCCCCGGTAGGCGATGTCGCGCGCGGTGGGCGTACCCGTCATGGCGCCTCCGTCCCTTGTCGCTGGGTGCCGGGAAGCATCGCGTACTCGAAGGTTTTGTGCAACGACGGCGAGGGACGCTGGTTTGGTGGCCGGCACTAGGTTGTCGGGAGGTCACGAGGGGAGGAGGCCGCGATGCGGGTACTGGTGGTCGAGGACGAGCGCAACCTCGCCGACGCGATCGCGCGCGGGCTGCGCAGGCGCGGCATGGCCGTGGACGTCGCCTACGACGGCACGACCGGCCACGAGGCGGCCTTCGTCACCCGGTACGACGTGGTGATCCTGGACCGGGACCTGCCCGGCGTGCACGGCGACCGGATCTGCGCCGACCTCGCCGCCTCCGGAACCCTGACCCGGGTGCTGATGCTGACCGCGAGCGGCACCGTCGCCGACAAGGTCGAGGGGCTGCAGCTCGGTGCCGACGACTACCTGCCCAAACCGTTCGCCTTCGACGAACTGGTCGCCCGGGTGCAGGCGCTCGGTCGGCGGGCCACCCCGGCCGCCCCGCCGGTGCTGGAGGTGGCCGACCTGGTCCTGGACCCGGCCCGTCGGGTGGTCACCCGCGGTGGGGTGCCGGTGGACCTGACCAACAAGGAGTTCGGCGTCCTGGCCGAGCTGCTCAAGGCGCGCGGCGCGGTGGTGTCGAGCGAGGAGCTGCTGGAACGGGTCTGGGACGCGAACACCGATCCGTTCACGACCATCGTCCGGGTCACCGTGATGACGCTGCGCAAGAAGCTCGGCGACCCGCCGCTGATCGAGACGGTGGTCGGCGCCGGCTACCGCACCGCTGAGGGGGCAGCGTGAGCGCGAGGAGTGAGCCGGGTTTGCGAGCCCCGCAGTCGCGAACTGAGGGTGGTGCGGTGAGCGCGAGGAGTGAGCCGGGTTTGCGGGCCCCGCAGTCGCGAACTGAGGGGGGCTCGGCGTGACCCGACTTCGCCCTACCCTGCGGCTGCGGCTCACCCTGCTCAACGGGGTGCTGCTGGTCGGCGCCGGGGCGATCCTGATGCTGCTGGCCTGGCTGCTGGTGCGCGACGCGCTGCGCCCGACCGACGAGCTGCGTGCGGGGACCACCGTGGTGCTGGCCGACGGCCGTTCCCTGGACGCCGCCCAGTGGCAGCACCAGGTGCTCGCCGCCGCGTCGGAGGAGCTGCTGATCAAGGGCTTGGTGGCGCTGCTGGCGATCAGCGTGGTCGGGGTGGCCGGGGCGTACGCGGTCGCCGGCCGGGCGCTGCGCCCGCTGCACCAGGTCACCGCAACCGCGCAGCGGCTCGGTGAGGCCACCCTGGACCAGCGGATCGGCTGGTCGGGAGCGGACGACGAGGTGGCCGAGCTGGCCAAGACGTTCGACGCGATGCTGAACCGGATCGCCGCCGCGTTCGAGGCGCAGAAGCGTTTCGTCGCGAACGCCTCGCACGAGCTGCGTACCCCGCTCGCCGTGATGCGGACCGAGATCGACGTGACCCTCAGCGACGACGAGGCGGACCTCGCCGAGTACCGGCGGATGGCGACCGTGGTCCGGGACGCCTCCGAACGGGCCAATGGGCTGGTCGACGCTCTGCTGGTGCTGGCCCGCAGCGAGGCGCAGGCCGGCCGCCGGCTGGGCCGCCGGGCCGAGTGCGACCTCGCGGTCGGTACGGCCAACGCGCTGTCCGCGGTCGCCCGGGAGGTGGAGCGGATCGGCCTGAAGGTGCACACGTCGCTGCGGCCGGCGCCGGTGGTCGGCGATCCGGGGCTGCTCGACCGGCTGGCCGGGAACCTGGTGGAGAACGCGGTGCGCTACAACCACCTGCACGGGCGGATCTGGGTGCGCACCGGCAGCGACGGGCAGCGCTCCTGGCTGGTGGTGGGGAACACCGGCTTCGAGGTCAACCAGGCCGACGTACCGGGGTTGTTCGAGCCGTTCCGCCGCGGCGGCCAGGAGCGGACCGGGGCCCGCGGCTCCGGGCTGGGGCTCTCCATCGTCCGGGCGGTCTGCGACGCCCACGGCGGCACGGTCAAGGTGGTCGCCCAGCCGGGCGGCGGCCTGGAGGTGACGGTCACCCTGCCCTCGGCCGACGCCTCCTGCCCGACCTGAGGCGAGACCGTGAGGATCGCGGTACGTGGCGCTCACTCGGCCGCCGGCGTCAGCCGCTCCCCGGCCGCTGCCGGGCCGGCGGGAGCTCCGCAGTGATCTGCTCCGTGTGCTCGCCGAGGGCAGGCACCGCCGACCGAGGTTCCGCCATTCCGCTGATGTTGAACGGGGCGCGCAGGACGCGTACCGGCCCGGCCGGTGACGCCGCTTCCGTCCAGCGCGAACGCGCCTGCAGCTGCGGGTGGTCGATGAGCGCCTGGAGATCGTTGACGTCGCCGGTGGGGACGCCCGCGTCGGCCAGGAGCCGGACCACCTCCGCCGGCTCCAGCGCCCGGAAACGCTCCTCGATGAGGGTCTCCAGCTCGACCCGGTGGCATACCCGGGCCTCGTTGGTCGCGAATCGCGGGTCGTCGACCAGGCGCGGGTCGTCGAGGACCTCCAGGCAGAGGCGGCGCCACTGCGTCTGCGTCTGTACGGCCAGGTTCACGTGACCGTCAGGGCCGGCCCGGTAGACGCCGTACGGGACCAGCATGTTGTGCCGCGCCCCGGCACGAGGCAGCTGTCGTCCGGCATACAACTGGTGGTATATCGGGGGCATCACCCACTCCGCCAGGCATTCCAGCATCGATATGTCGATGAACGCCCCCCGCCCGGTGCGGTCGCGTTCGATGAGGGCGGCCAGTACCGCGGAGAGGGCGTACATCGCCGCGCAGGTGTCCGCGATGGAGATCCCCACCTTTGCCGGTGTCTCCGGCTCCCCGGTCAGCGAGAGCACTCCCGCCTCGCCCTGGATCAGCAGATCGAACGCCTTGCGGTACTGGTACGGGCCGTCACCGCCGTACCCGGAGATCGCGCAGTTGATCAGCGCCGGCCAGCGGGTGCTCACGACCTCCCTGGCGAACCCGAGCCGCTCCACGGCGCCCGGACCGAGGTTGTGCAGGAACACGTCCGCCCCGTCGAGCAGGTCGCCGAGCGTCCGCCGGTCCCGCTCGCTTCCGAGGTCGAGGGTCAGGCTGCGTTTGCCCCGGTTCGCCCAGACGAAGTACGCCGACTGGCCGTGGACCACGGAGTCGTACCCCCGGGTCATGTCGCCCCCGTCGGGGCGCTCGACCTTGATGACGTCGGCGCCGAGGTCGGCCAGGTGCCGGGAGCAGAGCGGGGCGGCCACCGCCTGTTCCAGCGCGACGACCCGTACCCCCGACAGCGGCACGGTAGGTCGGGTGACTTGGCGGGGTGCGGGAGCAGCTTTGGCGTGCGGAGGGGGTACGTGCGGCATGTCGGCCCCTTTCCCGCGACAGGTTACCCACCGGCGTGGGCCCGTGCCCCTGACGCTAGGGCGGGCGGGGGCCTGGGGCCTCGGGCATCCGCACGAAGTCGTCGTCGTGGGATTGGCGGTACGCACGACGGTCTCCGGCCGGTCGCGCCCGCTACCATCTGGCCCCCCGGGACACCGGAAGCTCGCCGTCCGGCCCGAGAGACAAAGGGGGCAACCGTGAGACTCGCTGAACTGCTGGCGAAGCTCGGCCCCGATCCGCTGCGCGCCCACGCCCTGGTGGACGACGGAGCGGCGCCAATCAGTGACGTGGCCATCTACGATCCCGTCTGTCCGCTCGGCCCTGGACAGGTCGTACTCGCCGTCGGCGTCGAGGCCCCCAGCAGCCAGGGACGCGACCTCGTGGCAGCCGCCGCCCGGGATGGCGCCGCCGCAGTGGTGTTCCGGGCCGGAGCCGGGCCCGATCCCGCCGCAGCTACGCCGGACGTTTCGCTCCTCATCGCCGCGCCACACCTGGGCTGGGCGCAGCTCCTGGTGCTGCTCCGCACGCTGATCTCGGCCTCGGCGGACGACAGCCCGGCCGGCGCGGTGCCGACCGGCACGGACGGTCTCGCCGAGGCGATCGCGACGATGGTGGGCGGTTCGGTCGTGCTCTACGACCGGGCCCACCGCGTCATCGCCTACTCCGTGCGGGGCCACGAGATCGACAGTGTGCGGCGGGACGCGATCTTGGGCAGGCGCACGCCGGAGCAGTGGATCCGGCGGTTCACCCTCGATCGCAGCGCGTACCGGACCTTTCGGAATCCAGGCGAGGTGGTGCGCCTGGACAGCTACGCCGGGTTGCGCACCCGGCTCCGCATCGCCGTGCACGCCGGCGGCGAGATCCTGGGGGAGGTGTCGGTCGCGGAGGGCCGGCGGCCACTGGGACCCGAGGCGGAGGCCGCACTCCGACGGGCCGCCCAGCTCGCGGTGCCGTTCCTGCTCCGGCACCGGCTCGCCGAGGACACCGAGCGCACGGCGCGCTCGCAACTGCTCGGCGGGCTGCTGGAGGGTGGCCCCGCGGCGGAGCCGTACGCGGTTGAGCTCGGACTGGCCCCGGGGAAGGGCCTGACCGTCGTCGGGTTTTCCGTACGGTCGGACGAACCCGCCGATCTCGCCGGCGCACAGATGTTCCGCGAACGACTCGTCCACCTGCTGTCGCTGCACATGGGCAGCGTCGACCCGGCCGCCGGTGTGCTGTTCGCACGTCCGGCCTACTACGCCCTGGTCCCCACGCCGACGGAGGCCAGCCGGGATCGTCTGGTGGATCTGGTCGAGCCCGTCCTCGGCCATTTGGCCCGCCTCGCCATCAGCGCATGCGCGGCGGTCGGGCCCCGGGCGGCGGGCCTCGCCGAGGTGCCCGCGTCGCGGCGGGTGGTCGACGACCTGCTTCTCGTCGTCGACCGGCGCGGCGGGAACGCCGCCGTGGTGACCAGCGACGACCTCTGGGCCGAGCTGGTCCTGCTCGCCGCGGAGCGGGCCATGTCGGAGAACGA
Source organism: Micromonospora sp. (assembly GCA_049791715.1). GTDB lineage: Bacteria > Actinomycetota > Actinomycetes > Mycobacteriales > Micromonosporaceae > Micromonospora. The sequence continues at coordinate 10,750 of JBARAE010000520.1, read as the reverse complement.
TCCACGGCTCGGCACGCACCTGCGGCGGTTGCTCGACCACGATGAGCGCCAGAGCACCGAGTACGTCAAGACGTTGCGAATCTATCTGGAGGAGTTCGGCTCCATCTCGGCGGCGGCGGAGCGCCTCGTTCTCCACCCGAACACCTTGCGTCATCGTCTCCAGCGGATCGCCGAGATCTCCGGCCTGGACATGTCGGATCCGGCCCAGCGTCTGGCCGTCGCCCTGCAGGTGCGCGTCCTGACCCGGCGGGCGCAGCCGGGGAAGTAGCCTGAGCCGTCGCCGCGTTCATGGCTGACGCTGGAACACGAAGCTCGCGCTGGCCACCAGCCGGTCGCCCTGGCGCAGGTCACTTCGGACGAAGAACAGCTGACGCGTCGCCCGTAGGAGGACCGGTTCGGCGTCGATCGGCGCGTCGGCCGCGGCGGAGGCCAGGAACTCCAGGTGGCCGGAGACGGTCCGGATCGGGACCGGGGTGACCGTTCCCACCGCCGAGGCGCACGCCAACCCGAAGAGCACGGCTCCCTGCACCCGACCGGCCCGGTTGCGCATGGCCAGGGACGGCCGCAGCCGGACCGAGCCGCCGGAGGGGCCTGCCATGCAGCGTTGCGCCACCAGTTCCTCTGACCACGACCGTCCGTCGCCCGTCCCCGCCCGGGCCAACTCGCCGACCGCGGCCAGCACCTCCCGCTCGTCGGGTGTCAGGGCATCCGGCAGTCCGCCGGGCGGTACGACGGCGTCCGGCGGCGGCGCGCTCCGCTCCCAGGGCAGGGGCGTGGCCGCAGCTCCTCCGGCCCCGACCGCGAACGTGGCGAGGCACTGGCCGATTAACTGCCCGTCGCGCACGAACTCACCGCGGGCGGCGCCGACACCGTGGGCGATCCCGCCGGCTGAGCTGGGCACGGCCACGTCCTGGTAGGGCGTGGCCGGACCCAGGTGGAGGGTCAGCGTGATTGTGGCCAGGAGGCGGTCGCCGCCCACCTGGCGCCGAAGGGCGGCGCCGAGCGCCAGATCCGCCAGCATCGCGACGTCGAGCAGCCCGGCGCCGGCGGACAGCGACGGCCGCCGAGGGTCGAAGCTCAGGGCTGAGCGGGCGGCAGCGGTCGGGACGGATCGGACGCCGGTCAGGAGCGCGAGGAACGGCGCGCCGGTCGCGCGGCTCAGCGTCAGGTCCGCGATGGTCTGCCGGACGAGCGGGTCGGGTTCGATGCGCTGCTCCATGGTCGTCCAGGTTGCCATCCGCGCCGATCTGGTGCCCTGTGCGCTCGCCCAACGACGGGGTTCCGGCGTTGCAGGATCGTCCGATGTCGCGGCCGGTTCCGCACCCTAACGTCGTCTCCGTCAGACAGTGAGCACGTTCCGCAGCAGGGGAGTGGCGAGGTGGGTAACAACGAAGACGCCGTCCGGGGGGTGAGGGCCGTCATGTTCGACTTCTATGGCACGGTCGTCGACATGCAGCGCGGGCTGACTGAGGCGATCACGCCGTACCTGGCCGCGAAGGGATACACCGACAACCCGCCGTCGAGGCTGGTCACCTGGTGGCGCCGTACCCACTTCGAGAACTCGATGATCGACGCGCTGCTGCACCGCGAGCACACCCCGTACCGGGAGATCGGTCGCCAGGCGGTCGACTACACGCTGGAGCGGGCCGGGATCGCCCACACCGACGACGAGGTCCGGCGGTTGGTGGCCCAGATCGAGCGGCTCAGGCCGTTCCCGGACGTGCTGGCCGCCTTGGACGGGATGAGGGCGCACGGCCTGCGCCTCGTCATCCTCTCCAACGGCGACCCGGACATGCTGGCCAAGGGGGTGGCGTACTCCGGTACCGAGCACCTGTGGGATCGGGTGATCTCGGTCGCCGAGGCGGGCGCGTTCAAGCCGCACCGCGACACGTACCGGACGGCGACGCGCCTCGTCGAGCTCGATGCGTCCGAGGTGCTGTTCGTCGCCAACCACGCCTTCGACTGCATCGGCGCGAAGGCGGCGGGCCTGCGGACCGCGTTCGTGGACCGGCGCCGGCGGCCGTTCGGCAACTCCCACTACCCCCCGGACCTGGTCGTGCGGGACTTCGCCGAGCTCGCCACCAGCGTGACCGCCCTGGTTCCAAAGCGCGGGCAGGGCGACCGGTAACGGCAGGAGGGCGCCGGGGACGGGTGGACCGTCCCCGGCGCGTCGGGGTCAGGGCTCCCAGCCGAGCAGGCGTACCCGGCTGACGGTGCGGACGTGGCGCCGCATCGCGGCGGTGGCCGCCCGGGGGTTGCCGGCGTGGATCGCGTCGGCGATGCGTTGATGCTGGTCGAGTGAACGGCGTGGCCGGCCCGGCTGACGTAGCGACTCCTGGCGGCTCTCCGCGATCTGCTCGCTGATGGACCGCATGAACTGGGCCAGCAGCGGGCTTCGCGCGGCGGCGGTCACGGCCGCGTGGAACCGCCGGTCGCCCTCGGTGCCGTGTTCGCCCGCCTCGATCTGGCGGCGCATGTCGGTCAGCGCCGCGTCGATCTCCGTCAGGTCGTCCGGCGTGCGCCGCCGCGCCGCCAGCTCGGCGAGCTTGACCTCGAGCGCCTCCCGGGCGTCGAGCACGTCGGGGAGCCGGCGCTTTCGGTCCACCAGGATCTCCACCGGCTCGACGTGCAGGCCGTCTCCGCGCAGGTAGGTCCCGCCGCCGTGCCGCACGTCGACCAGTCCCTGCACCTCGAGCACGACGATCGCCTGCTTGACCGAGACGCGACTGACGCCGAGGCGCGCGGCCAATTCCCGCTCCGGTGGCAGCCGGTCGCCGGCCTTGAGCCCCTCTTCCGAGACGTACTGCCGCAGCTGCTCCACGACCTGCTCGTACAACCTCTGCCGGCTGACCGGGCGCAGCCCTTCGGACACGGGCACCTCCGCTTCGACGGTGATCCTGAAGCCTACAGATTGGCCTAGCCAATCTTCGCCGCAACCTCTTGACACCCGTGGATGACAGGCGGGAAAGTGGCCCAACCAATAATCCACTGTGCCACTCGTCACAGCAAGCAGAGGTTCCGGGCCGCACCCGGATCAACGGTGGGCTGAGCGTCCCGGAGGTGCCCGCGTGTCCGACCCCGTTCCTTCCCTGTTCCCCCCGCTGTCGGAGCTCGCCGACCGGCCGGCGGTGCGCTTCGGCCACCGCGAGCTGAGCTACCGGGAGTTGAGGACAGCCGCGGAGGCGGTGGCACGCGGGGTCTCGTCCAGCGGGCGGGTCGCGGTATGGGCCACCTCCACCATGGAGACCGTCGTCGGCGTCGTCGGAGCGTTGCTGGCCGGCGTACCGGTCGTCCCGCTCAACCCCAAGGCCGGGGAGCGGGAATTGTCCCACATCCTGGCCGACGCCGACCCGGACCTGCTGCTCAGCGGGGCCGACGCCGAGTTGCCCGCGGTGCTGCGGGATCGTGCCCGGCTCGTGGTGGGCGCCTCGGCCACCGGCGGCGCCGACCCGGCCGCGCCGCTGCCCGAGCCCGAACCCGAGACCCCCGCGGTCATCGTCTACACCTCCGGCACGACCGGGCCGCCGAAGGGGGTTGTCCTGCCCCGGCGGGCGATCGCCAGCAACCTCGACGCGCTGGCACGCGCCTGGCACTGGACCGGCGACGACGTGGTCGCGCACGCCCTGCCGCTGTTCCACGTGCACGGACTGATCCTCGGCGTCCTCGGCCCGCTGCGCCGCGGCGGCACCGTCCACCACCTGGGCAGGTTCTCGTCGTCCGCGGTGGCCGAGGCGCTGCGCGGCCCTGCCACCGTCCTGTTCGGGGTGCCGACGATGTACCACCGGATGGCCGACGAGGTGGCCTTCCACCCGTCGCTCGCACAGGCGCTCGCGAAGGCCCGGCTCCTGGTGTCCGGCTCCGCCGCACTGGCGGCGGTCGACCACGAACGCATTGCGAGCGCCACCGGGCAGCGAGTGGTCGAGCGGTACGGCATGACCGAGACGTTGATGAACTGCGCGGTACGGGCGGACGGGGAGCGCCGGGCGGGGACCGTCGGGCCGCCGGTGGACGGCGTGCAGCTCAAGCTCGTCGACGACGACGGGGCGACGATCACCGCCAGCGACGACGCCACCATCGGCGAGATCGCGGTACGCGGGCCCAACCTCTTCCTCGGCTACCTCAACCGGCCCGACGCCACCGCCCAGGTGATGCGGGACGGCTGGTTCCACACCGGGGACCTCGCCACCCGCGCGGCCGACGGATACCTCCGCATCGTCGGTCGGCGTGCCACCGACCTCATCAAGAGCGGCGGCTTCAAGATCGGCGCCGGCGAGATCGAGAACGTACTGCTGGAGCATCCCGACGTGGCCGAGGCCGCGGTCACCGGCGCCCCCGATCCCGACCTGGGCGAGCGGATCGTGGCCTGGGTCGTGCCCGCCGACGGTCGCCGCCCCGACCCGGACGAGCTTGCCGAGCGAGTCGCGGTCACGCTCGCCCCCCACAAGCGCCCCCGCGAGTTCCACTTCCTCAAGTCGCTGCCCCGCAACGACATGGGCAAGGTGATGAAGCGGGCGCTGACCGCCCCGGAGCCCGGCGAGGGGACCGGCCATGCCTGACCGCCCGGTGGCCGCCGACGTCGGAGCCCGGGCGGCGATCTCCCTGATCGCCACCCGGTTCGAACCGCTGGCGTTCGGCGGGCACCCGACCGACGAGGGCGACGGGCCACTGGACTGGCCGGGCTACGCCCAGGACCGGCAGCGTGCCCGGGACGCCAGCGGGGAGGACGAGTCCGTCCTCTGCGGTACGGCCCGGATCGGTGAGCGGACCGTGGTGGTCGTCTCGTTCGACTTCCGCCACATCGGCGGGTCGGTCGGCGCACGGGCCGGTGACCTGATCTGCCGGGCGCTGACCGAGGCGCGCCGCCGCCGGTGCCCGGTCGTGTCGCTGATCGCCAGCGGCGGCAGCCGGATGCAGGAGGGGATGCGGTCGCTGCACCAGTTGCAGCGCATCGCGGCGGAGTGTGCCCGTAACCGCACTGCTGGTGTCGCCCACGTCTCCGTCCTGCGGCACCCGACCACGGGGGGAATCTGGGCGTCGCTCGGCGCGGGCGCGGACGTCGTGATCGGGGTCCGCGGGGCCACCGTCGCCTTCGCCGGCCGCCGAGTGCGCGGCGACCAGCACGACAGCGAGGACTTCCGCGCCGAGGGCAAGTACCTCTCCGGCCAGGTGGATCTGGTGCTGGAGGAGTCGGACCTGCCCGACGTCGTGGCGCAGGCGGTGGAACTGCTCGGCTCGCCCGAGGGGCTCAGTGGTGGCGAGGCCGTTCCGGCCCCGGTCCCACGGGCGCTGGGGCGCACCGATCTGCCGCCGGACGGCTGGTCGGCGGTGCGGCGGGCGCGTGATCCGCAGCGGCCCCGTGCCCAGGCCTACCTCGATGACTACTTTGACGTGCGAACCGCGATCAGTGGCGATCGGGCCGGCGGCGTCGACGGCGGGATGCTGTGCGGGATGGGCCGGCGTGACGGCCGGACCATCGCGTACGCCGCTCAGACCGGAACGGCGAACACTCCGGCCGGGTTCCGCACCGCCACCCGTCTGGTCCACCTCGCCGAGCGGCTCGGCATTCCGGTCCTGACCCTCGTGGACACGCCCGGTGCGGCGAACGACGCCGCTGCCGAGCGGGCGGGTGTCGGTCCGGCGATCGCCGGGCTCTTCGCGGCTATCGCCGGCGCCACGGTACCGGTGACCACACTGGTGATCGGGGAGGGCGGGTCGGGAGGAGCGCTCGCCCTCTGCTCGCCCGACCGCCTCTGGATCACCCCGGACGCGTACTTCTCGGTGATCGCGCCACCCGCCGCCGCCGTGATCCTGAAGCGCGACGAGGCCGAGGTGCCGACCCTCGCGGCGCAGTTCCGCCTCCGCCCACAAGAACTTCTCGAAGACGGTCTGGTGCATGCGATCGCCGGCCCAGCCGTCGTCACCCCCGATCAACCCCCTGCCGCCACCACCATGACAGCGGCTGCATCCGGAAAGGAACAACCGTGATGAATATGTCTCGTCCCCGTATCGGCCGGATCTCCGCACTGGTCGCGCTCGCCGCGCTCGGTGCCGCCGCCTGCGCCCCGAGCCAGAGCGGCCCGCAGGACGGAGGGGCCAATGCCGTCCCTGACAAGATCGTCATTGGTTCAACGCTCCCGCTGACCGGAGGTGAGTCGAAGGCCGGCGGCCGGATGAAGCAGGGGTACGAGCTCGCCGTCGAGATGGAGAACAAGGACGGCGGGATCGACATCGGCGGCAAGAAGGTGCCGGTCGAACTCCGGCTGATCGACGACACCAGCGACCAGGCCAAGGCGGTCAACCTGGCGCAGCGCCTCATCACCCAGGACCAGGTCAACTTCTTCCTCGGCACCTACTCCACCTCCCTGGTCGAGGCGCAGAGCACCGTCGCGGAGCAGAACAAGATGCCCTACGTCAACGGCGGCGGTGCGGCCACCTCCATCTACGCCAAGGGCTTCAAGTGGATCTTCGGAACTCTCGCCCCCGTGGAGAACCTCGCCACCACCGAGATGGAGTGGATCCAGCAGCAGCAGGACTCCGGCAAGCTGCCCAAGCCAGCGAAGGTTGCCGTCGTCTGGGAGAACACCTCGCACGGCAAGGATTTCCGTAAGGGAATTCAGGACTTCGCCCAGGCGCACAGCGGCAACTACCAGATCGTGACCGACGAGTCTTTCGCGCTCGACGGCAAGGACTTCTCGGCTGTGCTGAACAAGGTGCAGAGCGCCAAGGCCGACCTGTTCATGGTGGACGCCCACCTGCCCGACTTCATCACCATGCACCGGCAGTACCTGAGCGCCAAGATGTGCCACCAGCTGCTGACGTACGGCGCACGGGGTTCGGAAGCGGACGCCCGCAAGGCGCTGGGCCAGGAGGGCGTCAGCTACGTCCTCTCCGCGGTCTGGTGGAACAAGCAGCTCGGCGACAAGGGCCTCAACAAGGAGTTCGTCGACGCCTTCAAGGCCAAGTACGGCGATGACCCCGAGTGGTACCAGGCCACCTCGTACGAGGCGGCCCGGGCGCTGCTGACGGCGATCGCCAAGGCCGGCTCGGCCGACAAGCAGAAGGTGCGTGACGAGCTGTCGCACCTGACCATGGACTCGATCCTGCCCGGCGGCAAGGTCTCCTTCCCGGAGGACAAGGGCGGCCAGGCCAGCTACCCGTTCGTGGTCCAGCAGAACCTGCCCGACGGGACCTCCCCGATCATCTGGCCGGCCGACGTGGCGACCGGGCAGGGCGTCGCGCCGAACCCGAACTGCAAGGGCTGAGCATGGGAAACATCCTCACGCTCGCCGTCTCCGCGGTGCTGCTGGCCGGGTTCTACGCCGCCATGGCGTACGGTCTCGGGCTGATCTACGGCGTGCTGCGGATCGTCAACCTGGCGCACGGCGGCATCATCATGGCCGCCGCGTACCTGGCCTGGCAGCTGTTCACCCGGTTCGACATCGACCCCTACCTGGCGATCCCGATCGCGCTGGTGGTGTTCTTCGTCGTTGGCGCCGGAATCTACTACTGCCTGGTGCGGTTCCTGCCGCGTGGTCCGGCCGGCGCCGTGCAGTCGCTGCTGCTGCTGTTCGGCGTCTGGCTGGTCATCCGGAACATCGCCTACCTGTTGTTCAGCGGTGACGATCAGGCGATCCGCACCGACTACGCCACCTCGTCGGTGCCCATCCTCGGCGCCCACTACGGCGTGAACCGCATCGCCGTCTTCGCCACCTCTGTTGTCGCGCTGCTGGCCCTGCACGTCTTCCTCACGAGGACGTACTGGGGCAAGGCCATCCGCGCGGTGGCGCAGAATCCGGACAGCTGCACGCTCGCCGGCATCAGCGTCGAACGCGTCTACATCCTGACGTTCGGGCTGGGCACCGCGCTGGCCGGGCTCGCCGGTGTGCTCGCGTCGACCCTGTTCGCCTTCAACCCGTCGTTCGGCGCTGGCGAGCTGCTCAAGAGCTTCGTGATCATCGTTCTCGGCGGTCTGGGCAGCGTCGTCGGCATCGCTCTCGGCGCATGCGTACTCGCCTTCGCGGAGGTGTTCTCCATCTACGGCGTACCGTCCTACCTCACGTCGGCGGTCGGCTTCGTCCTGCTGGTGGTGGTGCTCGTGCTGCGCCCCGGTGGTCTGTTCGGACAGAAGGTGCTGCGGTGATGTCGGCTGAGCCTTGCAGCAGAGGTGCCGGACGGCGCCTGCGGCCGGGCTGGCTGCCGGGCCGCGTCCTGATCGTGTTCGTCGCCGGGTTGGCGCTGCTGTGGGTCGCGCCGCTGATGCTGCCTCTCGGCGCCTACACGCACAACATCATCGGTCTCACCTTCATGTTCATGGCCGCGGCCCTGGCCTGGAACTGGCTCGGCGGATACGTCGGGCAGATCAGCTTCGGCCACTCGGCGATGTTCGGGGTGGGCGGTTTCGTGGCCGCCCGGCTGATGTTGACCTTCGAGTTGCCGTTCTGGACCGCCTGGATCGTGGGCGGACTCGTGGCGGGTGCGTACGCCCTGCTCTGGGGGCACCCGACCCTGCGGCTGCGTGGTCCCTACTTCTCCATCGCCACGATCGGCGTCGGGGAGGCCACCCGGCTGGTCGCCACGTACTGGTCGGACTTCACCGGCGGGTCCTCCGGCTTGTCGCTGCCGATCGGAAACGGCGCCCCCAGCAAGTACGAGCTCTACTGGTACGGCCTGTACCTGCTCGCGGCGGCCGTCGCCGTGTCGTACTGGCTGCGCAAGTCCCGCATCGGGCTGGCCCTGTTCGCGATCAAGGAGGACGTGGAGGCGGCCGGCGACGTCGGGGTCAGCGCGACGCGCTACCAGGACCTGGTCCTGTTCCTGTCCGGCACGATGGTGGGCGTCTGCGGCGGCTTCTACGCCTCCTACCAGGCCTTCATCGACCCGCTGGACATGTTCAGCTTCGACCGGTCCATCTCGTTCATCCTGATGGGCGTCATCGGCGGCATCGGGACGATCCTCGGCCCCATGGGCGGAGCGGTGGTGTTCGTCATCATCCAGGAGTTCCTGCTCGCCAACTACTCCCAGCTCTACCTGGGCCTGTACGGCACGCTGCTCATCCTGATCATCCTCTTCGAACCGCTCGGGCTGGCCGGCCTGCTCATCCGGGTACGCAAGCGCTTCGGCTATCGACCCCGGGCCGACGTCGCCGCAGGCGGTCTGGAGTCGGCCGCGGCCGACCCCGGGCCGACCGAGAGCGTCGGTGACCACGGTGCTCCAACGGTGGACGAGTCGGCCGTGGTGGAAAGGAGTCCGAGGTGAGCACGATCCTGGTCGGTGAATCGGTCAGCAGGCACTTCGGCGGTCTCAAGGCCGTCGACGAGGTCGACTTCCATCTGGAGGAGGGGGAGATCCTCGGTCTGCTTGGCCCCAACGGAGCGGGGAAGACGACGCTGTTCTCGGTGGCCGCCGGATCGATCCCGGCGACCGCCGGGAGGGTGTTGCTCGAGGGCAGGGAGGTCAGCGGGAAGGCGGCGCACAGGTCGGTCCACCTGGGCATCTGCCGGACCCACCAGATCGTGCGGCCGTTCGCCCGGTTGACCGTGCTGGAGAACGTCCTGGTCGGGCACCATTACGGCCGGCCGGCGCACGCCGGTCATCAGGACCCGGCGCGCGTCGCGATGGAGATCCTTGACTTCATCGGCCTTGCCGACCGGGCCCACCGGCTGCCCGGCGAACTGACCCTGGCTGGCCGGAAGCGCCTGGAGGTGGCCCGGGCGCTGGCCACGGGTCCCCGGGTCCTGCTGCTGGACGAGGTCGTCGCCGGCCTCAACCCGGTGGAGGCCACCCGGTTCGTCGAGCTGATCCGGCAGATCCGCGACCGGGGCGTCTCGATCATCATGATCGAGCACGTCATGCACGCGGTCATGAGCCTGTCGGACCGGGTGATCGTTCTCGACCACGGGCGCAAGATCGCTGATGGGACACCGGCCGAGGTCAGCAACGACCCGCTTGTCATCGAGGCGTATCTGGGCCGCGACGACGAGGCCGAACTGGTGGAGTCCGAGGAGGGGCAGCGTGCTTGAAGTACGGGACATCGACGTCTACTACGGCGACTCGCAGGCGGTCTACGGCCTCAGCCTCTCCGTCGACCAGGGCGAGATGGTGACGCTGGTGGGGTCGAACGGTGCCGGCAAGACCACGACGCTGCGGGCCATCTCCGGCACCCGGCCGATCGCCCGCGGCGAGCTGATCTTCGAAGGTGAGCCGCTGTCCAAGGTCCCCGCGCACCAGCGGCCGGGGCGCGGCATCGCCCTCGTGCCCGAGGGACGGGAGCTGTGGCCGCAGATGACCGTCCTGGAGAACCTCGAACTCGGCGCCTTCACCGGCCGGGCGCGAACCCAGCGGGCCGAAACGCTGGCCTGGGTGTACGAGATGTTTCCCGTGCTCAAGGAGCGCGCGAAGCAGCTGGCCGGGAGCATGTCCGGCGGGCAGCAGCAGATGGTGGCGATCGGACGTGCCCTGATGAGCCGGCCCCGGCTGCTCATGATGGACGAGCCGAGCCTCGGCCTGGCGCCGGTCGTGGTGAGTCAGGTGTTCGCCACCATCCGGCGGCTGCACGCCGAGGGCCTGACCATCCTGCTCGTGGAGCAGAACCTGAAGAAGGCCCTGGAGGTCGCCGACCGCGGGTACGTCGTCGAGACCGGCACCATCTCCCTGCACGGCACCAGTGCCGAGCTGCTGTCGGATCCTGCTGTGCGCGCCGCATATCTCGGCGTCTGAATCTGGCGGCGTCGACGGCCGACGTCCCCGCCGC
>JBARAE010000519.1:0-2301 GCA_049791715.1 Micromonospora sp. | reverse complement strand
GCCCGAACCGTGGCCCCGATCGAACGGGCGGCCGTCGGCCCGCGACCGAGCCAACCAGCTTTCCGCCGCCCTGGGAGGGGCCAGCGAAACGTCGTCCCGCTGGCCCCTCCCCGGCCGGGACCCGCGTCGAGCGGGATTCACCGGGCCCGGCCCGGGTAGACCCAGCCGGGCACCCGCCCCGTCGTGGAGAGCCGCCGACCGCGCCAGGAGCAGCCGATGACCGCCATGCCCGTCGACCGCAGCCCGGAGAGCACCCTGGCCTTCCTGCGCGAGGGATACCGGTTCATCGGCGACCGCTGCGACCGCTACGGCAGCGACATCTTCCAGACCCGGCTGTGGCTGCAACGGACCATCTGCCTGCGCGGTCGCCCGGCCGCCGTGCTCTTCTACGACAACGACCGCTTCGTGCGGCAGGGGGCCATGCCGATCGGACAGCGGACGCTCACCGGCGTCGGTGGGGTGCAGGGGCTCGACGACGGCGCACACCGGAAGCGGAAGGCGATGCTGATGTCGATCATGTCGCCGTCCGCGATCCGCCAGCTCGGCCAGCTCTTCGACGACGAGTGGCGGGCCCAGATCCCGGTCTGGGAGCGGTCCGGGCCGGTGGTGCTCTACGACGAGGTCGCCCGGATGCTGACCCGGGCGGTCTGCGCCTGGGCCGGGGTGCCCCTGGCCGGCTCGGACGTGGCGCGGCGGACGGCGGAGATGCACGCGATGATCGAGGCGCCCGCCGCGGTCGGCCCCCGGCACTGGCGGGGCCTGCTCGGCCGCCGCCGCACCGAACGCTGGGCCGCCGACCTGGTCGAACGCGCCCGGGCGGGCGACCTGCCCGCGCCGGACGGGAGCGCCCTGCGGGTGATCGCCGAGCACCGGGACGACCAGGGCCGGCTGCTGCCCCGGCGGATCGCCGCGGTTGACCTACTGAACATCGTCCGCCCCACCGTGGCGGTGGACCGCTTCGTGGTCTTCTCCGCGCTGGCCCTGCACGACCACCCGCACTGGCGGGACCGGGTCCGCGGCGACGAGCCGGCCACCGAGCACTTCGTCCAGGAGGTACGCCGCTACTACCCGTTCTTCCCGGTCGCGGTGGCGCGGGTCCGGCGGTCCTTCGACTGGCAGGGCCACCACTTCCCGCGGGGGCGACGGGTGCTGCTCGACCTCTACGGCACCGACCACCACCCGGACCTGTGGCCGGGGCCGGAGCAGTTCCGGCCCGACCGGTTCGCCGGCTGGCGCGGTGACGCGTTCGGCCTCGTCCCGCAGGGCGGCGGGAACCACTTCACCGGCCACCGCTGCGCCGGTGAGTGGATCACCATCGAGCTGCTGAAGCGCGCGGTGACGAACCTGACCACCGCGATGAGCTACCAGGTGCCACCCCAGGACCTCGCGCTCAGTCTGGGCCGGATGCCCGCCCTGCCGCCCAGCGGCTTCGTGGTCGACGCGGTGCGGCGTACCCGGTGAGCGGGTTCAGTCGGCCACCACGAGGGCCTGGGGAGCGGCCTGCTTCATCCTGGTCCGCAGCCACTTGAGCTGGACGGCGGTCTCCTGCTCGCAGGACTTCACCACCCCCAGCAGTTCCTCATCCCGCGCCCCGTACGCGGCCTGACCGACCACCGTCCAGCAGATGTCGCACTCCGCCGCCATCAGGTAGAGGTCCTGAAGGTCACGGAGGAGCCCGATGGGTCCGGTACGGGTGCCGGAGAACAGCTCCGAGTGCAGCCGGTCCGGCTCCTTCGGGGCGTCCTCCGCGTACCGGCGGGCGAACGGCTCCAGCTTCTCCGCATGCTGGCGGCACTGGGCGGCCAGCCTCTCGCAGATGTGGAAGACGTCCGGCTCGTCCCGGTGCGCCTCGCCGACCTCGGTGAACGCGTCCCCGAGGCGGGCCTGGGCCTTGTGCAGCAGCCCGAGATAGTGCGCGAGGTGCATGTCACTCCCCCCTCGATGGAGCCTCGGCGGCCGGTCCACCGACCGTCGCGGGAATGTCCGACCCGTCCAGCGGCGCCGGGCCACCGACCGTGGGTGCCGGGGAAGGCCGGCCGTCGGAGTCGGCCTCCTTGACCACGCGGACCGCGGCCACCTTGAAGATCGGTTGCTTGGAGACCGGGTCCCAGGCGGTGATGGTGAGTTCGTTCGCCGCCCGGTCGTGCCGTCCCTCACCGGGGGCGGCGCCGTCGGCGGCGTCCCAGTAGCCGTAGTGGAACGGGACGAAGACCACGCCGGGGCGTACCCCGCAGATCCGGGCCCGGCCCCGGACGGCGCCGCGCGGCGACTCGACCCGGACCAGGTCCCCCTCCCCCACGC
>JBARAE010000518.1:0-2375 GCA_049791715.1 Micromonospora sp. | reverse complement strand
ACTCCCGCAGGGCGCGGTCCACGGCGAGCGTCAGCACCGCCGCGGCCAGCGGCAGCACGGCGAGGGCGAACCGCATCGGCAGCGCGCCGTCCACCACCGGCAGGCCGGCCAGCAGGGCGTACGGGCCGGGCACGCCGGTCCGCTCACCGGAGATCACCACCTCCGGGCCGAGCGACAGGGCGCCCATCACCAGCGCGCCGGCGACGCAGGCGAGGGCCACCGGACGCTGCCGTACCCAGGCCGCGCAGCCGGCGGTGACCAGCAGCAGCGGCCAGCCCAGGAAGCTGTTGTACTCGGCCGGCCCGGTGGTCAGCCGGGTCGATGAGTCGCCGCCTGGCACCGAAAGTGGGGAGACGGTCCACCAACTGCTCAGGTCGGCGGAGAAGTAGTACGGGCTGAACATCCCGTCGGCGACGCCCTGCGGCCCCGCGAACTGGAACCACAGCGGGTACGCCAGCACGAGTAGTGCCAGCCCGCCGGTGACCATCAGCCCACCGCCGAACGTGGGCAGCGCCCGCCGCAGGAGCGCCCGGTCGGTGGCCCCGTACGCGACGGCCATCACCAGCAGGGTGAGCGCGGCGAGGAAGAGCACCTCCTCGCCGATGAACACCTGCACGACGGCCACGGCGGCCAGACCGATCGCCGAGGTGGCCATCCGGCGTCCGTCCGGCGTACCGGCCGGGTCGGCGGCCCGGAGCAGCCGGACCACCAGCCAGACGATGAGCGGCACCAGCCACTGAGCGGTCATGTGCAGGTGGCTGTTGGTCTGCGAGACCATCCCGGGCCCGAAGCCGCAGAGCGCGGCGCCCAGCCCGGCGGCGAGCCGGCGGGCCCGCAGCGTCCGGGTGAAGAGCAGGTACCAGGCGGCCGCCGTGCCGGCGAGGTTGCCGGCGGCCAGCAGCGCGAAGGTGACCGGCGCGCCGAACAGCAGGGTCACCGGGGCGAGGACCACGCCGAGCGCGATGACCGTGGTGTTGGCCATGAGGTTGACCCCGTCCGGCGCGTTGAGCCGGTCGGTGAGCAGGCTGAAGTCACCGAGCAGAGCGCGCGAGTCGACGGCCAGGAACCACTCGTAGAGGGTCTGGTCGGCGGGGTTGAGTACCAGCATCCGCTGACCCGGCGCCGGCCAGAGTCCGTGGGTGACCCAGCCGGCGAGGAGCACGAAGAGCAGGCCGACGAGCAGGTCCGCGCGGTACCGGACCGCGGCGCGCCGCAACCGGGCCGCCCGGAACGGGCGGGAGACCGCCGCCGCGGGGCGGACACCCTGGTCGGGGTCGGGCCCGGGGGCGGTACGGGCTGCGCTCGTCACGGCCTCGACCCTAGTGGCGGGGGCCCCACGGGGTACGCCGGGTCGACGGGTAACCGTTACCGTGACACTGCACCGCCGCGTATTGACGGCCGGTGTCACCCGCCCGGGTGGTGGAACGGCAGACACGGCCGCCTTAAAAGCGGCTGCCGCAAGGCGTGCGGGTTCGACCCCCGCCCCGGGCACCGGAGACTCTCAGCTTTCCCACAGCTTGACGCTCAGCGTCGGGCTGGCGGCCCCGTTTACCCTTGAGGGTGCACGTTCACGTGCATCGACCCCCTGAGGGAGGCCTGAGAAGTGAAGACCTCGAACCCGGTGCTCGCCCGGCTCGGCCAGGCGGCTGAGCGCGAGCGGGCGGCCGGGTACGCCCAGCCCGGGCCGTACGGACAGCCCGGATATCCCCCGCAGTACGCGCCCTACCAGCAGTACCCGACGGCGAACGCCTACCCGGCCGCGCCGCCCACCGTCACCCCGATGACCCTGGACGACGTCGTCGTCAAGACGGTCATGCTGCTCGGCATCCTCGGCGCCTCCGCCGCGGCCGCCTGGGTGCTCGTGCCGGACGCCCTGGTCGGCGTCGCCTGGATCGGCGCCGCGGTCGTCGGCCTGGCCCTCGGCCTGATCATCTCGTTCTCCCGGATGGCGAATCCCGCGCTGGTGGTGGCGTACTCGGTCGTCGAGGGCGTCTTCGTCGGCATGGTCAGCAAGGCGTTCGACACGCTCTACGACGGCATCGTGCTCCAGGCCGTGGTGGCGACCTTCGGCGTCTTCTTCCTGATGGCGATGATCTACAAGGCGCGGATCATCCGGGCCACCCCGAAGTTCGCCCGGATCATGGTTTCGATCATGGCCGGCCTCTTCGGCGTCATGATGATCAACCTGGTGCTGGCCCTCTTCGGCGTCAACACCCACCTGCGTGACGGCAGCCCGCTGGCCATCGGCTTCAGCCTGGTCTGCATCGTGGTCGCCTCGCTGAGCTTCGTGCTCAACTTCGCCGAGATCGAAGAGGGCGTCCGGATGGGGCTCCCGCAGCGCTACTCCTGGACGGCCGCCTTCGGCATCGTGGTCG
>JBARAE010000517.1:0-4899 GCA_049791715.1 Micromonospora sp. | reverse complement strand
GGGCTGCCCGTCACCGGGGAAATCGTCGACGGCGAGGCGGCGGCGGTGCTGGTCGGCGAGTCCCGCACCGCCTCGATGATCGTCCTCGGCGACCGGGGTATCGGCGGCTTCGCCGCGCTGGTGCTCGGCTCGGTGGCCATCCAGGTCGCCTCGTACGCGCAGTGCCCGGTGCTGGTGGCCCGGGGTGAGGACCGCAGCGCCGGGCCGATCGTGGTCGGGGTGGACGGCTCGGCGCAGTCTCGCGCCGCCGTGGAGTTCGCCGCCGAGGAGGCCGCTGTCCGGAACGCCCGCCTGCGCGCGGTGCACGCCTACACCCACCCCCTCTCCCAGGGGCCGGGCGACATGCAGCCCCTGGTGTACGACGAGGACCAGTTGCGCGGCGAGGAGGACCGCATCGTGGCCGAGTCCCTCACCGGGCTCGGCGAGCGGTACCCGGACGTGCCCGTCACCCGGGAGGCCGTCCACGGCCGACCGGTCCACGTGCTCACCGAGGCGTCCCGCGACGCGCAACTGGTGGTGGTCGGCGGGCAGGGCCGGGGCGAGCTGAGCGGGCTGCTGCTCGGATCGGTGAGCCAGGGGGTGCTGCACCACTCCACCTGCCCGGTGGCGGTGGTCCGCCGCCCCGCCTGAACCCCGGCGGGCGCGGGCATGACCGGCACCCCGACGGGTAGACGAGCCCGGTACGCCCACGGCGACAGCGACCGGAGGAGGCAGCGATGCCAGGACCACGGCCGGGCAGCAACGCGTACGACAAGAAGCGCGCGCGCCTGCGCGACCTGATCGAGCAGTCCGGGCGGGCGGCGGATCAGGAGGCGAACCAGGCCGCGAACCGGATCATGCAGGACGACCGCGGCCAGCGGGGCATCGTCCGGGGCGAACGGACCTTCGGGCCCAAGGGCGAGCGCGAACCAGGCGATCCGAAGTGACAGCCGCCGGAGTGGTCGACGGCGCCATCGCGGGTGCCGTCGGCAGCGCCACGTTGAATGTGGTCAGTTACCTGGACATGGTCGTCCGGGCGCGCCCGGCGAGCAGCACGCCGGAGGAAACCGCCCGCCGGCTCGCCGGGGTGGCACACGTGGACCTGGGACCCGAGGACCAGGCGGCCAACCGCCGCTCGGGCCTCGGGCCCCTGCTCGGGTACGGCATCGGAGTGGCGGCGGGCGCGGCCTTCGGGCTGCTCGCCGCGCGCCGCCGGATACCGCTGCCGGCGGCGGCCGGGCTGCTCGGTGCAGGCGTGATGGCCACGACGGACGGCTCGATGACGGTGCTGGGCGTCACCGATCCCCGTACCTGGGGGCGGTCCGGCTGGCTGGCCGACATCGTGCCGCACCTGGCATACGGAATGGCGGCCGCAGCCACCTGGAACCGGCTGCGACCGCCATCGCGGCGGGGTCGTTAGCCCCGGGGTTTGCTCTCGTCGTCGGCCATCTGCCTACCGGCCGGGCCGTACGGCGACACCTGGCCCTTTGGCACCGTACGTCCCCGGTCCCCCTGGGACGTCCCGCTGTTACGCGGGTGACCGGAGGGGCCGGGCTCCTTGCTGTCCTGCACGGTCGGGTTGTGCTCGTTGCGACGCATCTCGGGCTGCTGCACGTTCGTCACGGGCTTTCTCCTTCCCGGTGGGCACGCGACGTGAGCCGCGCACCTGTTCGGGTTACCCGTCGCCGCCGAGCGCATTCCGGCAGCCGCCGCGGGTCTGCCCGACGGCGATGCGGGTACACCGTCGGGATGCGGGACGATCGGAACGTGGCCCGGGCGCTGCTGGACCGGCAGGGCCGGACGTACGCCGAGGAGGCGGGCATCCGGCTGGCCGACCGCCCCGGGCCGCTGTACCAGCTGCTGGTGCTCACCACCCTGCTGAGCACCCGCATCCGGGCCGGGGTGGCGCTCGCCGCCGCCCGGGAACTCTTCGCCGCCGGCTACCGGACGCCGCAGGCGATGGACGCGGCGAGCTGGCAGGACCGGGTCGACGCCCTCGGCCGAGGGCACTACCGCCGCTACGACGAGCGCACCTCCACGATGCTCGGCAACGGCGCGCGACTCTGTCTGGACCGCTGGCACGGCGACCTGCGTCGGCTGCACCGGGAGGCCGACGGGGAGCGGAGCGTGCTGCGGCGGCTGCTCGTCGAGTTCCCCGGGATCGGCCCGACCGGGGCGGACATCTTCCTGCGCGAGGTGCAGTCGGTCTGGCCGGACGTGCGCCCGTACGCCGACCGGCGCACCCTCAACGGTGCAAAGCGAGTGGGGCTGCCGGCGAATCCGCAGGGGCTGGCCGGGCTGGTCCGCGAGGGTGACTTCGGACGGCTCGCCTCGGCGCTGGTGCGGGTGACCCTCGACGAGGAGTCCGCGGAGGACGTCACCCGGATGGCCGCCGCCCGCTGAGGCTCACTTGGCCGCGGTGTCCTTCGGCCGGGTCAGGTACCAGACCAGGGCGGATGCCAGGAGGGCAAGCAGCACGAGCCCGCCGGAGATGCCGCCCTTCTCGCCGCTGCCGCGGTGGCCGGTGACGCCGAAGTAGATGACCGCCAGCCCGGCGAGGAGCGTCAGGAACTTTCGTATTGCGCGGTCGTTCACGACTGGACGGTAAGAACGACCAGTCGTCCGGCACCGGCTTTCCGGGGACGAGTCACCCGTTCGGGGGAATCAGGGACAGACCGCGCCACCGCGCAGCCGGACCAGCCGGATGGCCCGCTCGGCCACCTCCACCACCTCCACGGTGAGCTCCGGCAGGTGCACCCGCTCCCCCGGCCCGGTCGGCACGTGCCCCAGCCCGGCCAGCACCAGACCGGCGACGGTGGTGTACTCGCGGGACAGCGGGAACGTCAGCCGCACACCCAGATCGGGCAGGTCGTGCAGCGGAAAGTCCCCCGGCACCAGCAGCGACCCGTCCGCCTCCCGGCGCACCTCGGAGATGTCCCGGTCGGTCTCGTCGTACAGCTCGCCGACGACCTCCTCCAGCAGGTCCTCCATGGTGACGATGCCGTCGATGCCGCCGCGCTCGTCGACCACCAGCGCGAGCTGTTCCCGGCCCTGGCGCAGCTCCCGCATCGCGTCGGCCACCGGCAACGTGCCGGGCAGCAGGACCGGCCGGCGGGCCCGCTCCCCGACCGTCCCGGTCGCCCCCACCAGGTCCCGGACGTGCACCACGCCGCACACGTCGTCGAGGCCGCCCGGACCGGTCACCGGGGCCCGGGACCGACCCGCGGCGGCGAGCCGCCGCATCCCCTCGTCGGCGGCCAGGCCGGCCGGGAGCAGGGTGACCTCCCGGCGTGGGACGAGGATCTCCCGCAGCGTCCGCCCGGCGATGTCGAACGCGCCGGTCAGGATCTCCCGCTGCTGGGCCGACAGGCCACGCTGGCTGACCAGCATCTCGCGCAGCTCCTCCTCGGTGACCTCCTCCCGGCGGGCACGCGGATCCCCGCCGGCCAGCCGGACCACCACGTCGGTGGTGTGGCTGAGCAGCGCCACGGCCGGGCGGGAGAGGCGGGCCAGCACGGTCAGTGGGCCGGCGCTGACCAGCCCCCAGCGCTCGGCGCGCTGCATCGCCAGCCGCTTGGGCGCCAGCTCGCCGACGACCAGGGTGACGAAGGTGAGCGCCATGGTGACCACGAGGACGGCCACCGGGTGGGCGGCCGGGCCGAGGAAGCGCAGCGGACCGACCAGCGGCTGGGCCAGCGACACGGCGGCGGCCGCCGAGGCGAGGAAGCCGGCCAGGGTGATGCCGAGCTGGACGGTGGCGAGGTAGCGGTTGGGGTCCCGGGCCAGGTGGGCCAGCCGGGCACCGGCCCGGCTGCGGCGGGCCAGCCGGCGCAGCTGCCCCTCGCGCAGCGACACCAACGCCATCTCGCTGCCGGCGAGCCCCGCGTTGACCAGGACCAGGACGGCCACCAGGGCGAGCTGACCCGCCATCACGCCCCCTTCGCGCCGCCTCACACCACTCAACCGGAGCCGGGTTCGCGCCGGGGCCGGGTCAGTCGTTTTCGAGGTCGTCGAGGGAGATGGCGTGGGTCATCAACCACCGGGCCAGCGCGGCCATCCCGAACAGCCACAGCGGCGCCGACTCGGTGGTCCCGTTCGTGGCGAAGATGGCGAACCGCAGGTCCGGTGCCCGGTACGCCTCGATCCGCCAACGGTGGTTCCGGTCCCGCCAGACCGCCGAAGGGTCCATGGCGCCACGGTAGGCGACCGTGCCGACCCCACGGGCTGTCTTCAGCGGGCTGGTCAGACGTGCGGTGTGACCACCTCGCGGGCGTCGTCGGGCAGCCGGCGGGTGGCACCGCGGCGGTCCAGCAGCTCCAACAGCGGCACCGCGACCCGGCGGGTGGTGTCCAGCGCCTGCCGGGCGGCGCTGAGCGTGAACGGCTGCGGCAAGCGGGCCAGCACCCGGACCGCGTCGTCGAGCGCGCCGGGCAGCAGCACCACGTTGTCCGCCAGCTTCAGCAGGGCGCCGGCCCGGACGGCGGCGCCGATCTCCCGTGGACCGAGCCCCAGGTCGGCGAGGCGGTACGCCTCGGGAGCCTGGAAGGGGCGGTCGCCGTACTCGGCCCGGACCCGGTCCACCGCGCGGGCCACCGGTGCGGGCAACGAGTCGGTCGCCGACGCGGTGACCCGGCCCACGCGCAGCCGCAGCGGCGGCCGGACCAGCGCCTCCACCAGGGCCCGGTCGGGCAGGTCGAGGCGCTGCCGCAGCACGTCGACCGGTACGCCGGGCTCCAGGGGGTGCTCCCGGGCGAACCGGGTGACCTCCTCGGTGAGCCGGACGCCGAGTCGCCGCCAGTGCTCCGGGTCGGCGAGCCAGTCCCCGGCCACCGGCGGGGCGGTTGCCGTCACCCCCATCCGGGTCAGCTCCCCGGCGCGGACCAGCGCCCGGCGGCGCAGCTCCCCGGCGAGGTCCGGCCG
>JBARAE010000516.1:0-1721 GCA_049791715.1 Micromonospora sp. | reverse complement strand
GGGCACCGATCTTCTCCACGACGTCGAGGCCGCCGGTGACCTTGCCGATGATCGGGTAGACCGGCTTGGCCGGGTTGAAGTCCTTGAAGAAGACGAGGAACTGGCTGCCGTTGGCGCCCGGCGGGTTCGCGATCATCGCGACCGTGCCCTTCGGGTACGCCGGGGGCTGGCCCTTGGCCGGCGTGGCGGACGGGCTCGCCTCCGGCGCGGTGGGGACGTTCTCGTCGTAGAACGAGTAGGCGGGGCCGCCGATGCCGGTGCCGCTCGGGTCGCCGCAGCGCAGCGCGCCCTCGGTGGTGATCTCGTGGCACTTGGTGTTGTCGTAGAACGACTTACCGGCCAGGTGGGCGATACTCGCGGCGGCGCACGGCGCCGAGGTGAGGTCGAGCTCCGCGGTGATCGGCCCGCCCTGGTTCGTGGCGATCGTCATCGACCGGGTGCCGGAGGTCGGCAGGCCGGTGGTGGCCGGGGTGCCGACGTCCTTGAGGTTGCTGTTCGCGCTGGCGTCCTGGGGGGTCCAGACGCAGATGTCCTCGGCGGCCTTCTTCTCCGGCTTGGAGTCGAACGCGCCCAACGCCCAGGCCGACCCGAGCACGATCAGTGCGAGCACGACCGCGGCGCCGACACCGGCCTGGATCTGCCGGCGGCGCTTCACGGCGGCGGCCCGCCGGGCGAGCTGCCGGTCGAGCTTGGCCCGCGCCAGTTTGCGCTGCCGGTCCCTGCTGGAAGCCACCCGTGCTCCCCTTCCTCTACCCTGGTCGTCGCCGGCGCTCGGGCGCGTTCCGCCCGTCGGGCGGCAGGTGCGCCACGCCACACGCCCGCCAGAGTGTACGGCTACCGCCTGGGAAAGTGGTGTACGAGGTCCGGCCTCGGTTTATCGCCGGGCATCACTGTGCCGGGTGGGGTCACCGGGACTCCTGGGCCGGCGAAACCCGCTCGCCCGGCCGGTTAGGCTGACGACGGGGACGACGACTCGACGGAAGGGGAGCGGACGTGCTCGTGGCCGGCTTTCCCGCCGACGCCTTCGGCACCAACTGCTACGTGGTGGCGACCGCGCCGGGGGAGCAGTGCGTGGTGGTCGACCCCGGCATCGGGGTCCTCGACCGGCTCGACGCCGTGCTCGCCGAGCACCGCCTGCACCCGGCCGCCGTGCTGCTCACCCACGGCCACCTCGACCACACCTTCTCCGTGGCGCCGGTCTGCGGCGCGCGTGGCATCCCCGCGTACGTCCACCCGGACGACCGGGAGCTGCTCGCCGACCCGTCCAAGGCGCTCTCGATGGACCTCACCCAGCTCTTCGGTGGCCGGCTGCCGTACGCCGAGCCGGAGGACGTCGCCGAGCTGACCGACGGCGCGACCCTCGCCCTGGCCGGGCTGGAGATCACCGTCGACCACACCCCGGGCCATACCGGCGGGTCGGTGCTGTTCCGGATGCCCGGCGCCGGCTCGCCCTGGGAGGCGGAGCAGATCTGCCTCTCCGGTGACGTGCTCTTCGCCGGCTCGATCGGCCGCACCGACCTGCCGGGCGGCAGCATGCCCCGGATGCTGACCAGCCTGCGGGAGAAGGTCCTCCCGCTGGCCGACGACACCGTCGTCCTGCCCGGCCACGGCCCCGCGACCACCATCGGCCGCGAGCGCGCGAGCAACCCGTACCTCTTGGAGGTGGCGGGGTCCGGCGGCGCGCGCCCGGCCGCGCCCACCCGCGGTCTGTAGACCCACCG
>JBARAE010000515.1:0-6868 GCA_049791715.1 Micromonospora sp. | reverse complement strand
GCCCGCTCCGGCCGCTCAGCCCGCTCCTCGCGCGGCTGCGCGCGGCGGGCCCGCTCCGGCTGGCGGCGACGCGGCGGAGGCTGCTCCTCCTCGGGCTCCTCCTCCTCGTACCCCTCGTCGTAGTCCTCGCCCTCGTCGTAGGCGTCGTACTCCTCCTCCTCGGGAGGACGGCGGCGCTGCGGCGCACGACGGCGGCCGCGCTCGGCGGGCCGGCGCTCCTCGCGCTCCTCCTCCGGCTCCTCCTCGGGCTCCTCGGCCCGCCCCCGCTCCTCCTGCTCGCGGGCCTCCTGCTCCTCGCGCAGCGCGGTCTCGTGGTCCTTGACCACCTGGGAGTCCTCGATCTCGCCGCGCCAGCCCTCGACCGAGTCGGGGTCGAGGACGGTGACGGTCATCACGTGCCGGACGAAGTGCTTCAGCTCCAGGCGGGCCCGGCGGCCCTGGGCCCGCCACAGGTTGCCGGTGTGCTCGAAGAGCCCCTGCGGGTGGTACTCGAGGACGACGAGGATGCGGGTGAGCTCGGGGCCGACCTCGTGGAAGCTGACCGTCCCGTCGACGGAGCCCTTCTCGCCCTTGGACCGCCAGTGGATCAGCCGGTCCGGGATCTGCCGGACGATCGTCGACTCCCACGTGCGGTGCGACCAGAAGACCTGCGCCTTCCACGTCATCTTCTCGTCGGACTCGTTCTCGGACTGCTCGACCTTCTTCATGAAGCTCGGGAAGTCGCCGAACTGGGTCCACTGGTTGTACGCGACCCGGACCGGCACGCCGACCTCGATGGTCTCGACGATGTTGGTGACCTTGAGCTTCTTCTTGCCGCCCTTGCCACCCTTGCCGCCGCCACCGCCCAACGCCGACATCAGCTTCTCCTTACCGCCGGCCATACCGGCATGGAACATGGCCTTCATCGGGGAGCTGCCTTCGGCGAGCTTCTGCGCGCCGGTGGCGGCGGCGATCAGGCCGGGGCCGCCGCCCTGCTTCGCGTACTCACTGAGCCGCCCGGTGGCGCCGGTGATCCGCTCGGTCACCACGTGCACGGCGCGCTCGCCGATCGCGCTGGCCAGGTTCCGCAGCTCGTCGCTGAGCTGGGCACGGGCCTTGTCGGCGAGGCCGCCCGGGTTGAGGTTGGTCGCCATGGTCACCGCCCCCG
Organism: Micromonospora sp.; assembly: GCA_049791715.1. GTDB lineage: Bacteria > Actinomycetota > Actinomycetes > Mycobacteriales > Micromonosporaceae > Micromonospora. The sequence goes on along the minus strand of JBARAE010000515.1, from coordinate 5,721 downwards.
TCGCCGGCCGCCGGTGGCCACCGGCCGCTCTTCGCGGTCCTCGCCGGCCTCCGCCTGCTCGTCGAGCTCCTGCTCCTCGTCCGGCGCGGAGCGCTCGTCCGCGGCGGCCTCCTCATCCGAGGCGGAACGCTTGCCCGTAGCCTCGTCGGCGGTGTCCCCACCCGGCTGACCGGCGCCAGACTTGCGGCGGAGCGCGTCGGCGCCACCGCGCAGCTTGCCGCTCAGCGCGTCGATGCCGCTGCCGGCCGCGGCGGTGGCCGCGGCCTTGCCCGCCGTGGCCAGCGGCGCGCCGAGCTTGCCCAGGTTGCCCAGCTGCGGTGAGGCGTTCAACAGGTCGCTGCCGTACTTCATCAGCCCGCCGGGGTTCCGGCTGGCCCGCCCGGCGGCCACCGCGGCGGCCAGCGTGAGGGCGGTACGCAACTTCTTCCTGCGGCCCAGGACGTAGCCGAGGCCGACCGCGAGTCCGATCCGTGCTCCGCTCTTCATCAGTTCTCCTTCGCTCCCCGGCCGACCCGGGCACCCGCACCATGCGACGCAGACCGGGATGGAGCTACCGGGGAATAGCGCGAAAAGGGTCTGCGGTCGGGCGCCCGTATTAGCGGACCCGGCGGGCAGTACCCGGCGACCTACCTGCGAAACATTTCCGGCAATTCCCGGGACGTCCGTCACCGCGCATTCGGACCGGCAATGGATGGAGCGGCGAAGCCGCTCAAAACGGTCAGACGGACCGCTTAGAGCAGGCAGAACGCGATAGTCGCCAGAGGACTACCAATCCGCTCAAACGGCTGGCAGCGCCGAATCAAGACAGATTTCCGCACGCACTTTTCCGTCATCCTCGCGCAATTTTGCGCCGCATTTCCGAAGCACCGACATCGCGCCCGCGTTGTCGGCCGTCGTCTGCGCCACCACGGTGCGCATCCCGGCCGCCGCGGCCGCATTGAGCAACTCCCGCAGCGCCGCCGCGCCGAGCCCCTGGCCGCGGGCGGAGCGCCCCAGCCACATCCCGGTCTCCACCGTGCCGGGCTCGTCGCAGCGGGTCATCCGGACCATGCCGACCACCTCGCCGCCCGCGAGGATGGCGTACATCCGGGTGCGGGTGGGGCCGTCCAGGCCACCGAAGCGGGCCCGGTGGAACTCCCGGAACGCGTCCCGCCGGGCCAGCGACCAGCCGGCCGGGGCGTCGACCGGAGGCATGACGTCCTCAGGCTCCGCCTCGGCGGCCGCTACCGAGAGCAACGGCTCCAGGTTCCGCTCGTCCACCGGCTCCAGCCGTACCGCACCCGCCACGTGCCGCAGTCTGCCGCCCTCACCGGCCGCAGTCCACCCCTTTGGTCAGGGAATGCCGGTCCGGCCACCGGTACGGGCCGGTCGGACCGCCTTCGTGTTCCACCTCACGCTCCGTTGTCAGCCGACCGTCCGAAACTGCCCGGGCGAGCGGGACCGCTCACCGCCCGGCCGCGCCGAACCGGCTCAGTCGGCCGGGTCGAACTCGCAGAACACGACCGAGGCGTCATCGGTCCGCTTGTGCCGGCGTAGCCGCTCCGGGTGGTCACGCTCGGCCGCCCGCACCCGCCCGATCAGACCCTCCGGCCCCTCGGCCGCGGTGACGTCCAGCAGCCCCGCCCAGTCGAAGAGCCCGAACTGCTCCACCGCGCACGACGCACCGTCGCTCAGCAGGGCCGCCCGACGCAGCGCCCCCGGCCCGCGCAGCGGCAGCGTCCCGGTCACCGCGTGGTACGCCGCGTCCGGGTCGGCGGCGGCCGCCCAGTAGCCGTGGGTACGGTTCATCCGCCCCCGCTGCACCGTGACCGCCTGCCGGAACCGGGTGACCGGATCGATCTCGGTCCCGGGGATCGCGTCCGCCATCCGGCGCAGGTCCGCCATCGCGGTGTCCAGTCGGTCGTCGGAGACCACGCTGACCTGCCCGCCGGCGTCCAGCACCAGCGGGCTGTCGCAGAGCACCAGGTAGTCCACCTGGTCCCCGCCCTCCCGCAGCAGGCAGACCGTCGACGACGGGGTGCCCGGATGGTCGAGGTCGCAGTCGGTGCCGTGGTCGGCCCGGACCGCGAGAATCGCCGCCGCGAGGCTGCTCATCAACGTCGCCGCCGGCCGGGCGGCGATCGCCAGCCCGATCCGGGCGGCCAGGTGCCGGACGTACCAGGCCGGCCCGTGCACACAACCGGTGTCGAAGCCCTCCGGCACGGTCGCCCCGTCCAGCACCCCGACCAGCGGGCCGAAGCGGAAGACGACGTCCTCGTTCTCCAGCCGGCCGGGTGCCGGGTCGGAAGCGGAGCGCACCCGCATCATCGGCGCCGCCCCGAGTGGCCGCGCCGGCTGACTCCCGGTCGAGTACCGGCGGTCTGGTGCCCCCATCCGTTCGCTCCCTCCGTCGCCGCCCGCCTACCCGGACGGGGCGGGGACATGCGGTGGCGGCTCCACGCCGCTCTCCGGCAACTCACCCGTCCGTCCCGCCCGCCGACGGTAGCGTCAGCAGCGGTGGGTCTCCCGGGGCCGCCACCCGACCGGCGCCGCCACGGCGGCCGGTCGCGCCCGGGAGCCGTTCGACGCGACAGGGGGATCGCATGTTGGAGCGGTTGCACGACCAGGGACTGCGGGCGGAGCACGCCTATATGGCCGGTTTCATCAGTATCGGCCTCTCGTTCACGAGCTGGTTCCTCTCCAAGCACATGGAGCGGGCCGGCATCGACCGGGCGGACCGTTGGGGCATCTTCATCGGGGAGTGGGCGCCGACCTTCTTCGCCATCGGCAACGGACTGCGCACGTACGAGAAGTGAGCCGGTCAGCGACGCCGGTTGCGGGCCCGTGAGGCGCGCAACCGGCGCAGCCGGGCCACCAGTACCGGCTCGGCGGCCAGCGCGGCCGGCTGGTCGAGCAGGGCGTTCAGCAGCTGGTAGTACCGGGTGGCGGAGAGCCCGAAGGTGTCCCGGATGGCCTGCTCCTTGGCCCCGGCGTGCTTCCACCACTGCTGCTCGAAGGCGAGGATGCGCCGTTCGCGCTCGGTCAGCCCGGCCGCCGGTACGGCCACCTCGGACGACGCGTCCGCCGGAACGTCCGTCCGGCCCTCGGCGGCGTCGGCCGGGTCGTCCGGACCGGACGTGACCTGCGTCGCGGGCGGCGCCGGAGCGGCCTCGACCGCCGGGGCGGAGCGGGGCGGCGGGACGGTGACGCCGGCTTCCCGACGTTCGACGTCGAAGCGCCCGGGCGGCTCGGGCCGGTCGGTGGCGGCCGGGGAGGCGTCGGCGGGCATGGCGCTCCTGAGGAAAAGCGGGGCCGGCACGGCGACGCCGACCGGGGGGAATCTCAGCCTAACCAGGGCCACCGACGCGCGCATGGGACGCGACGCCGGCCACGGGTGCCGCCACGTCCCGCCGGGTGCTCAGGCGCAGATGACGTGGACGCCGGCGTCCCGGAAGGCTTGCACCACGGTGGGCGACGCACCGGAGTCGGTCACCAGCGTCTCGACCCGGTCCACCGGGCAGATCCGGGCGAAGGCGTGCCCGCCCAGCTTGGACGAGTCCGCGATGATCACGACCCGCTTGGCCCGGGCGACCATCAGGTTGTTCATCGCCGCCTCGCCCTCGTGGTGGGCAGCGGCGCCGAGCTGCGGGTCGATGGCGTCCACGCCGAGCAGGGCGACGTCCAGGGTCACCTCGCGCAGCAGGGCCCCGCCCAGCGGGCCGACCAGCTCGAACGACTTGGGCCGGACCACGCCGCCGGCCACCACCACCTTCATCCGCGAGCGGACCAGCAGTTCGTTGGCGATGTTCAGGGCGTTGGTGACGACGGTGAGCTGGGCGCCCTCGGCGTTGGTGTTCAGGTCGGGCCGGACGGCCAGCGCCCGGGCCACCTCGGTGCTGGTGGTGCCGCCGTTGAGGCCGACCACTGTGCCGGGGGTGACCAGCGAGGCGGCGGCGGTGCCGATCCGCTGCTTCTCCGCGGAGTGCTTGGCCGTCTTGTAGCGCAGCGGCAGGTCGTACGACACGCCGTTGGCCACCGCACCACCCCGGGTACGGGTGATCATCTGCTGTTGGGCGAGCTGGTCGAAGTCACGCCGGATGGTGGCCTGGGAGACGTCCAGGCGCCCGGCCGCCTCCTCGACGCTGACCCGGCCACTGTCGGTCAGCATCTCGAGCAGCGCGTTCCATCGGGCGTAGCGGTCCACCGCGGGGGCCTCCACTGACTTCTGCACGAAGGTGATTGATTGCGTGCACAGTAGTGCGCGAAACTACCAGTGCGCAAAACCCAGCCCTGCGCGATCGGGGAGTTGGTTGCCACGACCGCCCGGGCTCGCGCAGAATAGCGCGCGAAAGGCGGCCATTACGAGCCGTATTGCGCACGATCTCCCCCGCGGAGGAGTTGTCATGGCGTACGTGCACGCGGAGATCGCAAGCCAGCCCGACTGCTGGCGGGAGGCGGCGCAGCTCGCCCCGACCGTCGCCGACCGCCTGCCGCGCCCCGGCGAGCGGGTCGCCGTCGTCGGCTGCGGCACGTCGTGGTTCATGGCGACGGCGTACGCCGGGCTGCGCGAACAGGCCGGCCAGGGCGAGACGGACGCCTTCCAGGCCAGCGAGTTCCCGGCCGGCCGGCGCTACGACCGGCTCATCGCGATCACCCGGTCCGGCACCACCACCGAGGTACTGGAACTGCTCACCGCGCTGCGCGGGCAGCTCCCCACCACGGTTCTCGTCGGCGACCCCGGCGCCCCCGCGGTCGAGCTGGCCGACGCCGCGGTCACCATGCCCTTCGCCGACGAGCGGTCGGTGGTGCAGACCCGGTTCGCCACCAGCGCCCTGGCCCTGCTCCGCGCCCACCTCGGCGACACCATGGGCCGGCTGGTCGCCGACGCCGAGGTCGCCGTCCGGGCCCCGCTGCCGATCGACCCGGCCCGGATCGAGCAGGCCACCTTCCTCGGCCGCGGCTGGACGGTCGGGCTGGCCCAGGAGGCCGCGCTGAAGTGCCGCGAGGCGGCCACCTTCTGGGCCGAGGCGTACCCGGCGATGGACTACCGGCACGGACCCATCTCGATCGCCGCGCCGGGCCGCCTGGTGTGGGCGTTCGGTGCGGTGCCCGACGGACTCCCCGAGGACGTCTGCGCCACCGGCGCGGCGTTCGTGCACAGCCGCACCCACGGCTGCCGTACGGTGCTGACGAGTTGGGCCGCCGGGCGCACCCCGGTCGACCCGATGGCCGACCTGATCCTGGCCCAGCGCTTCGCCGTCGCGCTCGCCACCAGTCGGGGCCTCGACCCGGACGCGCCCCGCCACCTGACCCGTTCCGTGGTCCTGGCGTGACCTCAGGCGAGGTCGTCGTCGCGCTGGACGTCGGCGGCACCGGCATGAAGTGCGCCCTGGTCCGCCCGGACGGCGGCGTCGTGCACGCCGAACGGCACCCCACCCGCGCCGAGCGCGGACCGGAGGGGGTGATCGACACCATCCTCGACATCGCCGAGTCGCTGGCCGGCAAGGCCCGGGCGGACGGGCTGACGCCGGTGGCCTGCGGGATCGCCGTACCAGGGGTGGTCGACGAGGCCCGCGGGGTGGCGGTCTGGTCGGCGAACCTCGGCTTCCGGGACGTACCGCTGCGAGAGTTGGCGGCGGCGCGGCTCGGCCTGCCGACGGCGCTCGGCCACGACGTACGCGTCGGTGGCCTGGCGGAGGCCCGGCTCGGCGCCGGACGCGGCACCGGCCACGTCCTCTTCGT
>JBARAE010000514.1:0-7348 GCA_049791715.1 Micromonospora sp. | reverse complement strand
CCTCCCGCCGCCGCGCCGCCTGGGGTGCCGCCGGCCTGCGCCGCGCCCTGGGCGATGCCGCGGAGCCCTCCGAAGACGCTGTCGAGCCGCTTCACCCGCGCCTCGGTCGTCTGCGGGTCCACCAGTTGGCCGGAGCGCTCGCCGGTCATCTCCTCGGTGATCGCCCACGCCCGGTCGAGCTGGCTCGCCATCGCGGCGTCCCACGGCACGCTCGGGCAGGCCGCCCCGGCCACCTCCACCGTGCCGCCGCAGCCGGAGGCGGCCCGCCGCTGCTGGATCAGGTCCACCACGGCCTGCCGGTTGGCGATCCGGGCGGCCGAGTTGGCGTCCGGGCTGCGCCGCTGGTCCGCGATGAAGGTGAGGTTGTTCCGCAGGGCGGTGTCCAGACCCTGGCAGTTCTCGGCCGCCTGCCCCGTTCCGGTCGCCACCGCGAAGGCAGCGCCCGCCGTCATCGCGAGCGCCACCCCGCCGGCGATCTTCCGGTTCCGGGACGAACCCGTCGTTCCGCGCCTCCTGGTTGTGCCCCTGCTCCACGCCATCGAAGCTCCTTCGCCTCGTCCGTCCCGGGTGTCCGGCATCCGTCCAGCGGTACGGCGGGACAGCGCGACGGGTTCACGGCGGCGCGGTGGGAACGAGCAGAGTTGAACCGAGAGTGACCAATGGGGGCGCCATCGACTACGCCACGTGGTGGCCATCCGGCTGGTGTGGGTCTGAGCGATATACCGGAGAGGTATAAAAATGACTCACAGGTATATCGCTGACGGGTAATCCCGCTACGGCACGCGCCACGCCGGTGGTCGGGCAGCCGATCAGTCGCGACGGAGCCAGAGCACGCCCAGCGGGGGCACCCGCAGCTGCGCCGAGGCGGCCATCCCGTGCCACGGCACGTCCTCCGCGTGCACCGCACCGAGGTTGCCCACCCCGGACCCGCCGTAGTGCTGGGCGTCGGTGTTGAGCACCTCGGTCCAGGTGCCACCGGCCGGCAGGCCGACCCGGTAGCCCTCCAGTGGCTGGGCGGAGAAGTTCGCCACGCAGACCAGGGTCGCCCCGTCCGGCGCGATCCGGATGAACGAGACCGTGTTGTTGGCGGCGTCGTCCCCGGCGATCCAACGGAACCCGGCCGGCTCGGTGTCCTGGGACCAGAGCGCCGGGGTGGCGCGGTAGACGGCGTTCAGGTCGGCGACCAGGCGCTGCACGCCCGCCCGGGCCGGGTCGTGCAGCAGGTACCAGTCGAGGCCGCGCTCCTCGCTCCACTCCCGGTCGTCGGCCAGCTCGCAGCCCATGAAGAGCAGTTGCTTCCCCGGGTGCGCCCACATGTACGCCAGCAGCGCCCGTACGTTGGCCAGTCGCTGCCAGGTGTCGCCGGGCATCTTGCCCGCGAGGGAGCCCTTGCCGTGCACCACCTCGTCGTGGCTGATCGGCAGCAGGTAGTTCTCGCTCCAGGCGTACGCCAGGGAAAAGGTGAGCTGGTGGTGGTGATGCTGCCGGTAGATCGGGTCCTTCGAGGTGTAGAGCAGGGTGTCGTGCATCCAGCCCATGTTCCACTTGAAGCCGAAGCCCAGCCCGCCGTCCGCGGTGGGGCGGGTCACGCCGGGCCAGGCGGTGGACTCCTCGGCGACCATCATCACGCCCGGGTGGTGCCGGTAGACGGTGGCGTTGACCTCCTGGAGGAAGGCGATCGCCTCGAGGTTCTCCCGGCCGCCGTGGATGTTGGGGACCCACTGCCCCTCCTGGCGGGAATAGTCCAGGTAGAGCATCGAAGCCACCGCGTCCACCCGCAGCCCGTCCACATGGAACTGCTCGCACCAGTAGAGCGCGTTGGCGACGAGGAAGTTGCGTACCTCGCGGCGGCCGAAGTCGAAGACGTACGTGCCCCAGTCGGGGTGCTCGCCGCGGCGCGGGTCGGGATGCTCGTAGAGCGGGGTGCCGTCGAAGCGGGCCAGCGCCCATTCGTCCTTGGGGAAGTGCGCCGGCACCCAGTCGAGGATCACCCCGATGCCCGCCTGGTGCAGGCGGTCCACCAGGTACCGGAAGTCGTCCGGGTCGCCGAAGCGCGAGGTGGGGGAGTAGTAACCGGTGACCTGGTAGCCCCAGGAGCCGCCGAACGGGTGCTCCATCACCGGCAGGAACTCCACGTGGGTGAAGCCCAGCTCGGTCACGTACGTGGTGAGCTGGTCGGCCAGCTCCCGGTACCCGAGGCCCGGCCGCCAGGAGCCGAGGTGTACCTCGTACACGCTCATCGGCTCCTGGTGCGGCTGCCGCTTCGCCCGCCGCGCCAGCCAGTCCGCGTCGTTCCACTCGTACGCCGGGTGGTGCACCACGGAGGCGGTCGCCGGCGGCACCTCCGCGTACGCGGCGAGGGGGTCGGCCTTGTCCCGCCAGTGCCCGTCGGCGCCGAGGATCCGGTACTTGTAGCGGGCGCCGACCCGCGCCCCGGGCACGAAGACCTCCCACACCCCGCTGGAGCCCAACGAGCGCATCGGCCAGCCGTCGTCCGGTCCCCAGCCGGTGAAGTCACCGACCACCCGTACGCCGCGCGCGTTCGGCGCCCAGACCGTGAACGCCACGCCCTCGTCGAAGACGCGCGCGCCGAGTGCCTCCCAGAGCCGCTCGTGCCGCCCCTCACCGATCAGGTGCAGGTCCAGGTCACCGAGGGTGGGCGGGTACCGGTACGGGTCGTCGTGCACCGCACCGTCCACCTCGATCCGGTAGTCGAGCACCTCGCCGGGCACGGTGGCCTCGAAAACGCCCCCGTCGTGCACCCGCTTCATCGGCTGCCGCTCGTCGTCGACCAGCACCGCCACGTCGGTGGCGCCCCGCCGCATCGTCCGGATGGTGGTGTGCCCGTCGGCGGGGTGCGCGCCGAGCACGGCGTGCGGGTCGTGCGTCTCGCCGGCGATCAGCTGGTCCATCGTGCGTCGTCCTTCTCGGCCGGTGCGGTCGGGGCGGTGCCGCCGGACAGGTCGGCGGGTACGTTCTCCACGGTCAGCTCGGGCGCCGCCGGCACGGCCGGCTCCGGGCCCGGGTGGGGCGCCGGCCGGCGCACCGTGAACACGTGCGCGGGCTGGAGGTACGGGTCGAGCCGGACCGCGTTGCGCTGCCCCCAGCCGTAGCTGATCCCGCTCAGCTCGTCGTACACGGTGAACCGCTCGTGCCAGTCGAAGCCGAGCGCCGGCATGTCCAGGGTGGTGTTGCCCCACTGCACGGTGTGGGCGTCGAACGAGCAGATCACGATGACCGTGTTGCCGGTCTCCGGGTCGTGCTTGGACCAGCAGAGCAGCGCCGGGTTGTCGATGTCGTGGAAGTGCAGGGTGCGCAGCCGGTGCAGGGCCGGGTTCTCCCGGCGGACCCGGTTGAGGGTGGTGATGAACGGCGCGAGTGAGCGGCCCTGCGCCTGCGCGCCGGCCCAGTCCCGGGGCCGCAGCTCGTACTTCTCGTTGTCCAGGTACTCCTCGGCGCCGGGGCGGGCGACGTGCTCGAAGAGCTCGTAGCCGGCGTACATGCCCCAGGAGGGGGAGAGCAGCGCGGCCAGCACGGCTCGGATCTTGAACATCGGCGGACCGCCGTGCTGCAGCGATTCGTGCAGGATGTCCGGGGTGTTGGGCCAGAAGTTCGGTCGCATGTAGTCGGCGGCCGCGACGAGTTCCTCGCAGTACGCCCGCATCTCCGCCGCGGACGTGCGCCAGGTGAAGTACGTGTACGACTGGGTGAAGCCGACCTTGCCCAGCCCGTGCATGATGGCCGGCCGGGTGAACGCCTCCGCCAGGAAGAGCACGTCCGGGTCGACCTGCTTGACCTCCCAGATCAGCCAGTGCCAGAAGTCGAACGGCTTGGTGTGCGGGTTGTCCACCCGAAAGATCCGGATGCCCTCGCCGACCCAGTGCAGTACCACCCGCAGGACCTCGGCCCGGATGCCCTCGGGATCGTTGTCGAAGTTCAGCGGATAGATGTCCTGGTACTTCTTCGGCGGGTTTTCCGCGTACGCGATGCTGCCGTCGGCCCGGGTGGTGAACCACTCGGGATGGTCGGTCACCCACGGGTGGTCCGGGGCGCACTGCAGCGCCAGGTCCATCGCCACCTCCAGGCCCTGCTCGGCGGCCGCGGCGATGAAGTCGCGAAAGTCCTCCGGCGTACCCAGGTCGGGGTGGATGGCGTCGTGGCCGCCCTCGGCGGCGCCGATCGCCCACGGCGAGCCGACGTCGTCCGGCCCGGCGGTGAGCGAGTTGTTGCGGCCCTTGCGGTTGATCCGGCCGATCGGGTGGATCGGCGGCAGGTACAGCACGTCGAAGCCCATCGCCGCGACGCCGGGGAGGCGTTCCATCGCGGTGGCGAAGGTGCCGGACTGCGCGGGGGAGTCGACGGTGCCCGGGACCGCCCCCTCGGAGCGGGGAAAGAACTCGTACCAGGCGGAGAAGAGCGCCCGGGGGCGGTCCACCCAGAGCCGGTGCTCCTCGCCGGTGGTGACCAACTCCCGGACCGGGTGGTCCCACAGCAGCCCGGCGAGGTCCAGCGCCGGGGCGACCCGCGCGGGGAGCTCCAGGTCGTCGGCGCGGAGCGCCTTCGCCGCGGCCCGGACCCGCTCCCGGTCGGCGTCGGGCACCAGTTCCAGCGCCGCCTCCAGCACCCGGGCGCCCTCGGCCAGGTCGTTGGCCAGGTCCTCCAGGCCCTGGCCGGCGGCGATCTTCTTGGTCACCGCGTTCTGCCAGGTCAGGTACGGGTCCTGGAACGCCTCCACGGTGAAGACCCACTCGCCGACGGCGTCCGGCCGGATGGTGGCGTGCCAGCGGTCCTGGCCGGGCTCGCCGGGGCGCATCCGGGTGAACGGGCGGGCGGTGCCGTCCGGGCCGAGCCAGACCACGTTGCAGCCGAGCGCGTCGTGCCCTTCGCGGTAGGCGCGGGCCGACACCGGCACGATCTCGCCGACGACCGCCTTGGCCGGGTAGCGACCGCAGGAGACGACGGGGGAGACGTCTTCGATCGGGAACCGTCCAGTCACCCCGTCAACCTACTGCGCGAGATCGCTTCGCGCTCGGCTCAGCCGGCGGCGCCCACCGACCGGTACACCTCCAGCGTGCGCTCCGCGATGGCGTCCCAGGAGAAGTGTTCGACGGCCCGGCGGCGGCCGGCCCGGCCGAACTCGGCGCCCCGCGCCGGGTCGGCCAGCACCTCGTTGATCCGGGCCGCCAGGTCGGCCACGAACCGCTCCGGGTCCAGCGGCCTCCCGCTGCCGTCGGCAGCCTGCTCGATGGGGACCAGCAGGCCGGTCTCGCCGTCGGCGACCACCTCGGGGATGCCGCCGGTGGCGGTCGCCACCACCGCCGTCTCGCAGGCCATCGCCTCCAGGTTCACGATGCCCATCGGCTCGTAGACGGACGGGCAGACGAAGATCGTGGCGTGGGTGAGCACCTGGATCACCTCGTCCTTCGGCAGCATCGCGGCCACCCAGATCACCCCGGACCGGTTGGCCCGCAGCTCGGCGACCAGCCCCTCCACCTCGGCGGCGATGTCGGGGGTGTCGGGGGCACCGGCGAGGAGCACGAGCTGGGTGTCGGCGGGCAGCTCCCGGGCCGCGCGCAGCAGGTACGGCAGGCCCTTCTGCCGGGTGATCCGGCCGACGTACACGACGCTGGGGCGGGACGGGTCGATGCCGAGCCGGTCGACCACGTCGGTGCCGGTGTCCGGGGCGTACTGCGCGGTGTCGATGCCGTTGTAGACCACCCGCACCCGGTCCGGATCCACCGACGGGTAGGCGGTCAGGACGTCCCGTTTCATCCCCTCGCTGACCGCGATCACCGCGTCGGCCGCCTCCACCGCCGTCCGCTCGCACCAGGACGAGAGCCCGTACCCGCCGCCGAGCTGTTCGGCCTTCCACGGGCGCAGCGGCTCCAGGCTGTGCGCGGTCACCACGTGCGGCACCCCGTACAGCAGCTTCGCGGTGTGCCCGGCGAGGTTGGCGTACCAGGTGTGGCTGTGCACCACGTCGGTGCCGGCGCAGCCGGCCGCCATCTCCAGGTCCACGCCCATCGTGCGCAGTGCGGGATTCGCGCCGGCCAGCGCGGCCGGCTCGGCGTACGCGGTGACGCCCGGCTCGGTACGCGGCGCGCCGAAGCAGTGCACCCGTACGTCGGCGAGTCGGCGCAGTTCACGCGCCAGGTACTCGACGTGCACCCCGGCGCCGCCGTAGACCTCCGGCGGGTACTCGCGGGTGAGCAGGTCGACGCGCAACCGTGCGGAATCCGTCATGCCCCCGGACCCTAGTGCAGAAACATGCCGCGCACCCGGCGCAGAAGTCCGCCCGTACGAGTGGTGAAGTGGGACGCGGATGGTTAGCGTCGGGTCATGGCTGCCAAGGTGCTCGCGATCGTCCTGGCCGGCGGAGAAGGCAAGCGCCTCATCCCGCTGACCACGGATCGGGCCAAGCCGGCCGTCCCGTTCGGCGGGATGTACCGCATGGTCGACTTCGTCCTGTCCAACCTGGCGAACGCCGGCTATCTGAAGATCGTCGTGCTGACCCAGTACAAGTCCCACTCACTGGACCGCCACATCACCAAGACCTGGCGGATGTCGACCATGCTCGGCAACTACGTCACCCCGGTGCCGGCCCAGCAGCGGCGCGGCCCGTGGTGGTTCGCCGGCTCGGCCGACGCCATCTACCAGAGCTTCAACCTGATCAACGACGAGCAGCCCGACCACGTGATCGTCTTCGGCGCCGACCACATCTACCGGATGGACCCGCGGCAGATGGTGGAGGACCACATCGCCTCCGGCGCCGCGGTCACCGTGGCCGGCATCCGGCAGCCGCTGTCGATGGCGGACCAGTTCGGCGTGATCGAGGTCGGCGAGGACGGCCGCCGGATCCGGGCGTTCCGCGAGAAGCCCACCGACGCGGTCGGGCTGCCCGACGCGCCGGACCAGATCTACGCCTCGATGGGCAACTACGTCTTCACCACGAAGGCGCTCTGCGAGGCCGTCGAGCGCGACGCGGAGGACAAGACCAGCAAGCACGACATGGGCGGCAGCATCATCCCGATGCTGGTCGAGCGGGGCGAGGCCAACGTCTACGACTTCAAGGACAACGAGGTGCCGGGCAGCACGGACCGGGACCGCGGCTACTGGCGCGACGTGGGGACGCTGGACTCCTTCTACGACGCCCACATGGACCTGATCAACGTGCACCCGGTGTTCAACCTCTACAACTTCGACTGGCCGATCTACAGCATGCAGCCGCCGTACCCGCCGGCGAAGTTCGTCCACCAGTGGGGCGAGCGGGTCGGCCGGGCGGTCGGCTCGATGGTCTCGCCCGGCGCGGTGATCTCCGGCTCGCTCGTCGAGAACTCGATCGTGTCGC
>JBARAE010000513.1:0-3797 GCA_049791715.1 Micromonospora sp. | reverse complement strand
CCGGCGGCCCGTACACGGTCGGCCGTACCGGCCAACCGGCGCAGCGCCCGCCGACCGAGGACGCCCACCCGACCGTGCCGACGCCGAGCCGTCGCTGGCGGCGTCGGTGGTTCCTCGGCGGCGCGGGACTCCTCGCGCTCGCCGCCTCGGCCAGTGCCGGGGCGTGGCTCGCCGGGGGCGCCTCGCCCGTCGTGACCCCCACGCCGGTGAGCACCGGGGTCAGCGTGGCCGGTGCCGGGGGCGAGGTGCCGCCCGGTTGCCGGCCGGGCCTCTCCGAGGTGGACCTGCCGGCGGGCGTGCGCTGCGTGTCGGAACTGGAGTGTTACGGCCCGGTCCGGGTGCGCCGGGACCGGGCGGAGGCGGCCCGGGTCCCCTGCGACGGCCGGCACACCTGGGAGGCCTACGCCGAGGGCGAGCTGCCCGAGGCGCTGACCGGGGCCGGGCACGCCGCGATCAGCGCGGACCCGGTCGTCCGCAGCGTCTGCAACGTCCGCACGTTCCGCCTCACCAGCGGTCTCCGGTACCAGGCCGGCTGGAAGCTGGAGGTCCTGCCGCCGGCGGAGACGGACGTCGACCGCACCTACCGCTGCCTGGCCGGGCGCGGCGTGGACGCGCTCGCCGCGCCCACCCTCACCGGTCGCTGACCCCGTTCGCCGCCTGGCCCTCCCGCACCGCGCGGCTGTCCCGCACCGCCCGACTGTCCAGCGCCTCCAACGTGTCGGCGTCCACGCCGTGATCACCGGGGGCGGGCTGGCCCGACGGCGGCGACGCGGCCGGCGCTTCGACCTCGGGGGCCTGCCGGGCGGCGGTCACCGTCACCCCGGCGATCATCGCCAGCAGCACGCAGCCGAGCGCCAGGACCACCGACAGGATGCCCTCCGGGCGCCAGACCACGAGCGTCACCAGCGCGGCCACCGCCGCCAGCGACGCGGCGACCGCTTTCACCCGCGCAACGGACTTGGGGAACAACCTCACCGGACAAGCATGGCCCACGCCACACCGCTGTCAACCACGGGACCCGCCCGGTGGGCGCGCCGGGGCGCCCGGACGAGTGCACTCACGATGGTCCCCGCCGTCAGTACGACTTGTCCTGGCCGAGGACGTGCTGGGCGACGAAGTTCAGGATCATCTCCCGGCTGACCGGGGCGATCCGGCCCGCCCGTACCGCGCCGAGCAGGGTGGCGACCCCGTACTCGGTGGTCATGCCGGCCCCGCCGAGGGCCTGGACGGCGGTGTCCACGGCGAGTACGGCGGCCTCGCCGGCGGCGTACTTGGCCATGTTGCCGGAGACGCCGGCCTCCAGGTCGCGGCCGGCGTCGTAGAGGGTGGCCGCCTTGTGGATCATCAGCCGGGCCAGCTCCACCTGCACGGCGGCGTGCGCCAGCGGGTGCGCCACGCCCTGGTGGGAGCCGATGCTCCGGCCGCCCCAGACCTTGCGGGTGGCGGTGTACTCGGACGCCCGTTCGATGGCGTACCGGCCGGTCCCGGCGCCCATCGCGGCGACCGTGATCCGCTCGGGGTTCAACCCGGAGAAGAGCGCCGGCAGGCCGGCGTCCAGGGACTCGCCGACCAGCGCGTCGGCGGGGAGCCGCACGTCGTCCAGGTAGAGCAGGAACTGGTTCTCCGGCGACAGGATCTCCATGTCCAGCTTGGAGCGGTTCAGGCCGGGCGCGTCGGTCGGCACGATGAACAGCGCGGGCTTGAGCTTCTGCGGACCGCCGTCCACTGAACCGGCCGCGCCGTCTCCGACGGCGACCCGCGCGACCACGAGGACGTACTGCGCCTCGTCGACGCCGGAGATGTAGCACTTGCGGCCGGAGAGCACCCAGTCGTCGCCGTCCCGGCGGGCCACCGTGCCGAGCCGGTGGAAGTTCGACCCGGCCTCCGGCTCGGTGATCGCGAAGACGATCTTCTGGGTGCCGTCGGCGAGACCCGGCAGGTGCCGCTTGCGCTGCTCGTCGGTGCCGTGCTTGGCGATCACGGTGGCGGCGATGGCGGGGGAGACCACGAGCAGCAGCAGCGGGCAGCCGGCCGCGGCCAGCTCCTCGCAGACGATGGCGAGTTCGGTGATGCCGCCGCCCCCGCCGCCGTACTCGGTGGGGATGTTGACGCCGAGGTAGCCGAGCCGGCCGGCCTCGTTCCACAGCTCAGTGGTGTGCGCGCCCGCCTTGGCCTTCTCCACGAAGTAGGAGTGGCCGTACTTGCGGCCCAGCTCCCGGACGGCGTCGCGGAGCTGGTCCTGCTCGGGGGTGAGGTCGAAGTTCATCGGGGGTCCTCCTCGGGGTTGACCACGGCGAGCACGGCCCCGGTGTCGACCTGGCCGCCGGCCGGCACGGGCAGCTCGGCGACCACGCCGTCGGTCGGGGCGAGCACGGGGTGTTCGAGCTTCATCGCTTCCAGGGTCAGCAGCAGGTCGCCGGCCGCGACGCGCTGGCCGACCTCGACGTGCACCCGGGTCACCGCGCCGGGCAGCGGCGCGAGCAGCGACCCGGCCGCCAGCTCCGCGGTGGGCAGCGGGAAACGCGGCAGCTCGGTGAGGCTCGCCGCCCCGTCCGGGCCGTCCACGAAGACCGCCGACCCCACCCGGTGTACGCGGAACACCCGCCGTACCCCGTCCACGTCGAGGGTCACCCGGTCCGGCGCGGCCTCGACCAGCGCCACCGCCGGCGGCTCGGGGCGACCGTCGTCGTCACCGGCCCCGGACGCCGCGCCGACGACCGGCGTCACCGACCATTCGGCCAGCGCACCGGTCCGGTCCAGCCGGTAGCGGACCTCGACCTCTCCACCGTCCTGGTCGGTAAAGCGGGTGACCTGCGGGAACGCGGGCACGTTCCGCCAGCCGGAGGGGAGCCCGGCGAGCACAGCCGCTTGGGCCCGACGGGCGGCGGCCGATGCGAGCGCCGCGACCAGCGCGGCCAACGGGCGCTGGTCGGCGGGGAGCAGCGGGGCGAAGACCTCCTCGTGACGCTCCAGGAAGCCGGTGTCGATCTCGATCGCGGCGAACTCCCGGCTGCGCAGCACCCGGACCAGCAGGTCCCGGTTGGTCGGTACGCCGTGCAGCTCGGCCCGCGCCAGTGCC
This sequence comes from Micromonospora sp., assembly GCA_049791715.1. Lineage (GTDB taxonomy): Bacteria > Actinomycetota > Actinomycetes > Mycobacteriales > Micromonosporaceae > Micromonospora. The sequence continues at coordinate 718 of JBARAE010000513.1, read as the reverse complement.
CCGGCCAGGGCACGGGCCGCCTCGGCCCGGGTCGGCGCCCAGGCGATCACCTTGGCCAGCATCGAGTCGTAGTGCACGCTCACCGTCGAGCCGTCCACCACGCCGGAGTCGAGCCGCAGGCCGGCCCGTTGGAGGTTGCCGAACTCGCGGTCCACGCCGGGAATGGCGAACCGGTGCAGGACGCCGGTCGCCGGGCGGAAGCCCTGGGCCGGATCCTCGGCGCAGAGTCGTACCTCGATCGCGTGGTGCCGCGCCGGCGCGTCCCGGGCGTGCTCCGGCAGCGGCTCACCCTCGGCGACCAGGAGTTGCAGCCGGACCAGGTCCAGGCCGGTGGTCAGCTCGGTCACCGGGTGCTCCACCTGGAGGCGGGTGTTCATCTCCAGGAAGTGGACCGCCCCGTCGGGCCCGAGCAGGAACTCGACCGTCCCGGCTCCGACGTAGTCGACGGCCCGGCCCGCGGCCACCGCCGCCTCGTGCAGCCGCTCCCGTACCTCCGGGGGCAGCACTCCCGGCGCCTCCTCGACGATCTTCTGGTGGCGGCGCTGGATCGAGCAGTCGCGTACCCCGAGGGCCACCACCGTGCCGTGGGTGTCGCCGAAGATCTGCACCTCGACGTGCCGGCCGCGCTCGACGTACCGCTCGATGAAGACCGTGCCGTCGCCGAACGCGGCGGCCGCCTCGCGGCGGGCGGAGGCGATGGCCTCGGCGAGCCCGGCGG
>JBARAE010000512.1:0-3950 GCA_049791715.1 Micromonospora sp. | reverse complement strand
GGTACGCGCCTCCCGCGGCGCGGTCAGCTCGGCCGCGTCCCGCGGTCCCCGCCGGGCCCGGCTGAACCTCAAGCGGATCGACCCCTGGTCCGTGATGAAGTTCGCCTTCGCGGTCTCCGTGGTGCTCTTCATCGTGGTGGTCGTCGCCACCTCGGTGCTCTACCTGGCGCTCGACGCGATGGGCGTGTTCAAGAGCGTCAACGACAGCCTGTCCGACCTGGTCAGCGCCGGCGGCGGGCAGAGCACCGGTGGCTTCCGGATCACCGCGAAGGGCGTGATCCTGAGTTCGGCGCTGATCGGCCTGGTCAACGTCGTGCTCTTCACCGCGCTCGCCACCCTCGGCGCGTTCGTCTACAACGTCTGCGCCGACCTGGTCGGCGGGATCGAGCTGACGCTCGCCGAGCGCGACTGAATTAGCGAGGACGCCGGGGCGCCGCGTAAAGCGGTCGCCCCGGTGTAGCGCTTCCGGGTAGGTTCGATCCGGTACGGGTGAGCGGCCCGCCACGGCCACCCCGATTTGGGGCCGGACGAGGCAATGGGTTAACCTTGCTCGTCGCTATACGGGGCTATAGCTCAGTCGGTTAGAGCGCAGAGCTGATAACTCTGAGGTCGCTGGTTCGATTCCAGCTAGCCCCACCGCACATCGTCCGACGGTAGTCGAGCGCGAGGGGTCGCCCCATGTTCAAGAAGCTTCTGATCCTGGTCGGCGTCGTCGGCGTGGCAGCCGCCGTCGCCAAGAAGGTCAAGGCCTCGAACGACGAGCGCGCCCTGTGGCACGAGGCGACCACCGCGCCCGACCTGCGCTGACCGTCCCTCCAACTGCCAGCACCAGGCGGCTCCGCCCGCCTTCGGGGCCCTAGCTCAACTGGCAGAGCACTGCCTTTGCAAGGCAGGGGTTAGGGGTTCGAGTCCCCTGGGCTCCACCAGCACAAACACCGGTTGATCTCGGTCCCGAGTACAGCCAAGCGGTCACGCCGTTCCCTCCTCGCCCAGCACTCGATCGATGGCCGAGGCAGCCTGACGAGCCCGCGACGGCAGGACGTGCCGCATGCAGGGCATCGGCTTCACCGACGAGACCAGCGGCGCAACCGCTGTCCGCAGTCATCGAGGAAGCGGGCAAGAAGCTCGCCCAACTGCCTGCGGTCGCCGTCGAGTTCGACGAGATCGTTGTGGCATGACGAGGCTATATCGTCATGCCCGCCCTACCCGCCGAACCTGTCCAACGACTGCGAGCCGCTACCCGAACCGCCATCGGGCACGTCGTCGGTGAGGACCAGGTCCCCGAGGAGCCCAGCCGATACCGGCCTCACGTAAGCGTCGCCTACCTCACCACCGATGGCCCATCCGAGCCTTACGTTCAGGCGGTGCAGTCCGTGGCTCCTGAGCCCGCCACCGTCTCGATTAGCCACGTTGATCTGATCGAGATGCACCGAGACCGGCGCATGTACGAATGGCAAGTCGTTGCTCGGATGCCGCTCGGCTAGCCCTTGGCGGTGTTGTCGAGTCCCACCTGATGCTTGACGGATCCGTCCCAGGGGTTGCTTGACGGTTGGTCTAGAGATAAGTGCGGAGATCGTATCGCCGTCCTGGCGCTACGGGGTCCTGGCGTGGTGGTGAACCGGCCCTCGGTGTGGCCTGACCGATGATTCTTCCGCGCCGTGCTGGTCTGTACGCCGAGTACCGACTCACGGGAGGCTGACACCATGCGAAAACTGACCTTCGGCATGAACCTGAGCCTGGACGGCTACATCGCCGCGCCCGGCGACGACCTCGGCTGGAGTGTGCCGAGCGACGAGCTGTTCCAGTGGTGGTCCGACCGGGTGAGGGCGACAGGCATGGCGCTGTACGGGCGCAAACTGTGGGAGACGATGAGCTCCCACTGGCCGACCGCCGACCAGCAGCCGGGTGCCACACCGGCGGAGATCGAGTTCGCCCGCCGCTGGCGGGACATGCCGAAGGTGGTGTTCTCCTCGACGACCAGCACGGTCGACTGGAACACCCGCCTGGTCACCGGCGACGCGGTCACCGAGATCACCCGGCTCAAGGCCGAGGACGGCGGCCCCATGGATATCGGCGGCGCCACACTCGCCGCAGTGGCCATGCGGGACGGGCTGATCGACGAGTACGCGATCGTCACCCATCCGGTCCTGGTAGGTGGCGGCACGCCGTTTTTTGCGGCCCTGGACAACTGGGTGAACCTGACCCTGGTGGAGACCCGGACGTTCCCTGACGGCGTGGTCCTGACCAGGTACGAGACCAGGCGCTGAGTACCCCAACCTCGGATCGGCCGGGGCTTCGGGCCGCCCAAGGATCTCGTGGCGCTGTGTTTCGAGGCGATCGTGATACCCGTCCCGGATCACAGACCGTGTATGGCACAAGACACGCCTTGCCGTGCGCCTCACCCGTAGCAGCTGCCGAATTGCGCTCTATCAGATCAAGGCGGCCCGCAAAGCGGGCCGCGCCGCTGAGCGAGGAGAGCAGGGCCAGCCGAGGCCACGAGAGACCGACGCGAGCAGGCCGCTAACCCAGCAGGCAGGCGGAGATCGACCATTCCCAAGCTGATAGTCGTCCCTGCAAGCCGGAGGCCGTGACGGGCCATCCACGGGCCAGTAACCGTGGCGCGCAGCGGTCATGAGCGGTCACGAGCGGCACCCGGCTCTGCCGCCGGCCGCAGGCGTTTCGGGCATCACGGCCCGTTGAGCACGCTCTTCCAAACTGACGGTGCGGGCACTTCGATCGGTGGCTGGGTCATGGAGTTTCGTAACTGGTGGACCGCTTGGCGAGTACGGACCGGTGATGCGGCTGTCCGTGCTTCGTCGCGACGAGGCAGCCGGTCAGGCTCAGGCAGAGAACGAACCAATGCCGCCAAGTCGCCATGCACGAGGGGAAGGTCGCCTAGCTCGCTGATCCCGACCCATGCGATGTCGTCATGCTCATCAGGTGCACGGTTGGTCGGAGAGCCAACCCAGTCTCCAATTTGCCAGACGCCCACGTGGACGGCGTTCTCGCCACTGCCGGCATGCAAGTCGCCCAACCGTGAAGAGGACTCCGCCACAATGTGAACACCGAGCTCCTCGCGCATTTCACGCGCGACGGCTTGTAGTTCCGACTCACCCGCTTCGACATGCCCCCCGGGCAGATCCCAGAGATCTGGGTATGCCCGGCGGGTCGGACTGCGGTGTACCAGCAGGACCGCGCCGTTCTCCACGAGTGCGCCGCAGACGACGACATGCATGACGGGATTAGAGCACAGGGATAGGACAGGCTCGCTCCAGCCAGAGGGCACGCGCGGACATCCGGCTCTGCCGCCGTTCGTACGCTCGGCCTGTTCGCCGGCCGTCACTGTTGCGTGGATTGCGTTGGATCGCCCGCCGTAGAGGGCTACGAAGACGCGGTCCCGCAGGATCTCGTACTGCTGGCGGCATCGCCGAGGTGGGCCCGGCGGGCGTTGCTGGACTTGACCGCCGACAACGACTTCCGGTGGCTGGAACTGGTCAGCTGTCAGGTCGACCTCGCGGCCGTCGGCCAATCGATTCCAGTAGTGGTAGCCGACCTTGGCGTCTCCGTCGAGGACCTCGCCGAGGATCAGCTCTCCGCCGAGCAAGTCCTGAATGATCAAGGCAGTCACCCCGCATTGACCACGGGCTGCGTTGCCGGCGTGCCAATCCTGCACATCGTGCGGGTCGCAGGTATCCGCTCCCCAGCCACCGCGAAGTACCGGCCGCAGCATCTCCAGGTCAATCGCGAGAGGGACTGATCGTTGGTCGCGCTCTTAAGACGTCACCCAGGAAGGGTCAGCCCTCGACCGGGTCGAGAGTCAAGGGATACCCGCCTCGGGTCCTGGCCGACCGAATGGCGCCACTAGCGGGCGCGCTCATCTGCCGCTGACAAAGCGCGCCGGCCATCGGCGTGCCCATTACTGTCCGTGCCTTTGTCGGCTGTTGAGACTG
>JBARAE010000511.1:0-2588 GCA_049791715.1 Micromonospora sp. | reverse complement strand
TGACCGAGGAACCTCGGTCACCTGCCCGTCCGTGGGAGAAAGGTGAGGGATGACGAAGAAAGGTGGGGAGATGGCAGCCACCCCCGTCGGGCCGAGGCTCGGCCTGCGGGCGAACGCCGCCCAGTTTCTCCTCCTCGTGGTGGTCAACGCGCTGGTGGGCGGCGTGCTCGGCACCGAGCGCACCGTCCTGCCGCTGCTCGGGCAGCGGGAGTTCCACCTGACCGCCTACACCGCCGCCCTCACGTACATCCTCGCCTTCGGGGCCACCAAGGCGGTGACCAACTTCTTCGCCGGTACCCTCTCCGACCGGTACGGGCGTAAGCCGGTGCTGCTGGCGGGCTGGCTGGTGGCGATCCCCGTACCGCTGCTGCTCATCTGGGCGCCGACCTGGGGTTGGGTGGTCGCCGCCAACGTCCTGCTCGGTGTGAACCAGGGGCTGGCCTGGTCCACCACGGTCATCATGAAGATCGACCTCGTCGGGCCGCACCGACGGGGCCTCGCCATGGGACTGAACGAGGCCTCCGGCTACCTGGCGGTGGCCGCGACGGCGCTGGCGACCGGGGCGTTGGCCGCGCACTACGGGTTGCGCCCCGCACCGTTCCTGCTGGGTGCCGCCTACGTCGCGGTGGGCCTCGGCCTGTCATCGGTCCTGGTGCGGGAGACCCGCGGGCACGCCCACCACGAGGCCGCCACCCACCAGGCCGTCGGGGCTCACCACGGCGGTCTCACCACCCGGCAGATCTTCAGCCTGGTCAGCTGGCGGGAACCGGCGCTGAGCTCGGCCAGCCAGGCGGGCCTGGTGAACAACCTCAACGACGGTCTCGCCTGGGGACTGTTCCCCGTGCTGTTCGCCGCCTCGGGCCTCTCCCTGCCGCAGATCGGGGTGCTGGCGGCCCTCTATCCGGCGTTCTGGGGTCTGGGTCAGATCATCACCGGTCCGCTCTCCGACCGGCTCGGGCGCAAACGCTTCATCGTGGCCGGGATGCTGACCCAGGCCGGCGCGCTCGGGCTGGTCGCCGCCGCGCACAGCTTCGGAGTGTGGGCGGCCGCCGCGGTCCTGCTCGGAGCGGGTACCGCCATGGTGTATCCCACCCTGCTCGCGGCGATCGGTGACGTCGCGCACCCGGTTTGGCGAGCCCGGGCGGTCGGGATCTACCGGCTCTGGCGCGACGGTGGCTTCGCGGTGGGCGCGCTGCTCGCCGGCTTCCTGGCCGACGTGGTCGGCATCCGGGGCTCCACCTGGGTGGTGGCGGCCCTCACCGCCGGGTCCGGGCTGCTCGTCGCCGTGCGGATGTACGAGACGCACGTGGGGCGGGGGGCCGTCCGGCCGGACGTGGCCGCCTGACGCCGCGGGGGCACCACGGAGGGTCCACAGGGGATGGACGCAGCGCTTATCCTGTGCCCCGACGATCCACCGGAAGGACCCCGATGCCGTCGCGGCAGGACCAGCTCCACTCGTACCAGTTCACCGTGCAGCGGGCGGTCGCCGCGCTGGTCATGCGGGAGACCGACCCGGCGCGGTCGCCGTTCCGGCGGCTGGCCGGCGCGGGCCTGGCCAGCGTGCTGGTCGCGGTGATCGGGCTGGGCGGCTTCGCCCTGTACGGCCTGTTCGCCGGCGGCGGCACCTCCTGGCGCGACTCGGGGGCCGTGATCGTCGAGAAGGAGTCCGGCGCCCGGTTCGTCTACCGGGAGCAGAAACTCCATCCGGTGCTCAACTACGCGTCGGCGCTGCTCATCATCGGCGCGGAGCGGCCGAAGACGGTGCTGGTCTCCCGGCGTTCGATCGAGGGAGTGCCGCGCGGCCTGCCCCTGGGGATCGCCGACGCTCCGGACTCGCTGCCGGCGCCGCGGCGGCTCTCCACCGCGCCGTGGACGGTCTGCTCGGTCCCCCCTGCCGGGCCGGGGCGCACCGAGCCGCGATCGGCGCTGCTCATCGGTCGGGCGGCCACCGGTGGCCGGGCCCTCGGCGACCAGGGGGTGCTGCTGCGGCCCCCGGACGGCACCCTGCACCTGCTCTGGCACCAGCGGCGGCACCTGCTCCGGGACACCGACCGGGTGCTGGCGGTGCTGGCCGCGACCCGGGAGCGGGCCGTGCCGGTGGCGGCGGCGCTGCTCAACACCGTGCCGGCCGGCTCCGACCTGGCCCCGCCAGCCGTACGGCGGCTCGGCGAGCGTTCTGTCGCGGTCGCCGGGGCGGTCATCGGCGACGTCTACCTGGTCCGCAACTCCGGGGGCGGCCGGCAGTACGCGGTGGCCGAGCGGGACGGCTTGGCCGGCATCACCGAGTTCCAGGCGGGGCTGCTGCTCGCTCACACCGGTCAGGGCGAGCCGGAGCCGATGACCCTCGGCCGGTTCGCCGCCCTGCCGAAGCTGCCCGACCTGGTGCCGATCGGGCCGGCCGCGCCGCCGACCAGCCCGCCCCGGCTGGCGGCGGTGGAGGGCGGCGCGCTCTGCGCCCGGATCGGGGACGACACCGGGGTACGCGACGTGTGGGTGGGAGCCACACCGCCCGACCTCACCGCCGCCGCCCGGCCAGTGCCGTCGACCGGCCGGGGTGGGACGCTCGCCGACCAGGTCGTGGTCGAGCC
>JBARAE010000510.1:0-2004 GCA_049791715.1 Micromonospora sp. | reverse complement strand
CTGCTCACCGCCGACTACAGCCAGATCGAAATGCGGATCATGGCGCACCTGTCGTCCGACGACGCGCTGATCGAGGCGTTCAACTCCGGCGCGGACTTCCACGCCGCGACCGCCTCGTCGGTCTTCGACGTGCCGGTCGACCAGGTCACCCCGGACCAGCGGCGCAAGATCAAGGCGATGAACTACGGCCTCGCGTACGGGCTGAGCGCGTTCGGTCTGTCCCAGCAGCTCGGTATCGGCACCGAAGAGGCGCGCGGGCTGATGGACAACTACTTCGCCGGCTTCGGTGGTGTCCGCGACTACCTGCACGAGGTGGTTGCCCGGGCCCGGCAGGACGGCTACACCTCCACCATCCTCGGTCGCCGGCGCTACCTGCCCGACCTGGTCAGCGACAACCGGCAGCGCCGGGAGATGGCCGAGCGGATGGCGCTGAACGCCCCGATCCAGGGCTCGGCGGCCGACATCATCAAGCTGGCCATGCTGCACGTGGACACCGCGCTGCGGGACGCCGGGCTGCGCTCCCGGATGCTGCTGCAGGTGCACGACGAGTTGGTCTTCGAGGTCGCCCCCGGTGAGCGGACGGCGCTGGAGGCGCTGGTGCGCAAGGAGATGGGCGAGGCGTACCCGCTGTCGGTGCCGCTGGAGGTCTCCGTCGGCGAGGGCCGCGACTGGAACAGCGCCGACCACTGACCATTCACGCCGCCGATCGTCCGCGCTGCCGTCGGCGGCAGGGTCACTCGCTCAGCGTCCGCGCGGTTCCTCGTGACGGCTCGAACGGCGGGCCGCCGGTCCGCGTCCCGGTCCCCGGCGCTCCTTCGGTGGGGCCCCGTGCCGCTCGAGGGCTCGCCGGGAGGGGCCGCCCGGCGGCGGAAGCGGGGCCTTGAGGGGGTCGTGACCCCAGTTCATCAGGGAGTACCGCCACCGGGTGTCGCGGACGTCGCCGCTCGGTCGCTGGGCCATGTGCCGCCGAACGTACCCGACGACCTTGCGCATGTGCTTGTAGTCGGTCGCGGAGAGCTGGTCGCGCTTGCGGCGCAGCAATTCGATGATCTTCCGGCCGGATTCGTGGCCGACCGACTCACCACCCTTGGTGCCCTTCTTTCGCCAGCCGACGTGCTTCGACTCGTCGCTCTCCAGCCACTTCTGGAGTTCGCCGGGCTTCATGTTCACCGCGTCGGTGAACTCCCGGTACGTCTCCTGCGGGTCGTCAGCGGGACTCACGGCGCAGCACCTCCGGGCGGTGGGCGACGTCCCGGCCCGAGTGGTCGTTGCGGATCCGGTACTGCGGCTCCTCCTCGGAGGCGTTGACGGTGTGCCCGCGTACGTGGGTCCGGTCGACGAGCTTTTCCTTGACCACGCCGTACGCCCGGCCGCTGTGGCTCGCCCAGGAGACGTGGTCGCCCTCGCGGAACTCCTTCTCGGCCATGCCCTCCGGGTACCCGGCGCCGGTGCGCGCTAACGAGGGTCAGCCCCCGGCGGGCTTCTCGGCCACGAAGATGGCGGTGCCGGGGAAGAGGCGGCCGCGCAGGGGGCTCCACTGCCCCCAAATCCCCTCGTGTCCCTCCGGCCACTCCGGCTCCACCAGGTCCAGGAAGCGGAACCCCGCGCCGACGATCTCCCGGATCCGGTCGCCGAGCGTGCGGTGCTGCTCGACGTACGTGGCGAGGCCGTGTTCGTCCTGCTCCACGTAGGGGGAGCGGTCGAAGTACGAGTGCACCGCCAGCAGCCCGCCCTCGCCCGGGTCGTCGAGGAAGATCCAGCGCATCGGGTGGGTGACCGAGAAGACCCACCGGCCGCCGGGGCGCAGCACCCGGTACACCTCCCGCATCACCGCCGCCGAGTCGTCCACGAACGGGATGGCGCCGAACGCCGTGCAGGCGACGTCGAACGCCTCGTCGGCGAAGGGCAGCGCGAGCGCGTCGGCCTGGACCAGCGGGACGCGTACGCCGGTGGTGGCGGCGGCGACCGCGGCGTGCCGCAACATGCCGGCGGAGAGGTCGAGGG
>JBARAE010000509.1:0-5372 GCA_049791715.1 Micromonospora sp. | reverse complement strand
ACGTGGTCGGTAACCGGACCCGGGTCAAGGTCGTGAAGAACAAGGTCGCCGCACCGTTCAAGCAGGCCGAGTTCGACATCATGTACGGCAAGGGCATCTCCCGCGAGGGCTCGCTGATCGACGTCGGCGTGGAGCAGGCGATCATCCGGAAGTCCGGCGCCTGGTACACCTACGACGGCGACCAGCTCGGCCAGGGCAAGGAGAAGGCTCGCGAGTTCCTCCGGGAGAACCCGGACGTGGCGGCCGAGATCGAGAAGAAGATCCTGGAGAAGCTCGGCGTCGGGGTCGGCGCCGGTGACGCCGCCGGCGGCCCGGAGCTGCCGCCGGTCGACTTCTGATCTGAGTCGTGGCAGGACGACGACGCGCCCGCACGGGGCGGGGCTGGGACGCCAGTCCGCCCCGGGCGGGTGACGCCAACACCACGCCCCGGCCTCGACCGGGTCGCCGAGCCCGGTCCGACGAGACCGACCCGGAGGCGACGCCGGCCCCACCGCGCGACGAGGCCGAGCTGGCCCGGGAGATCTGCCTGCGGCAGCTCGCGGTCCGGCCGCGGACCCGGGCGGAGCTGGCCACTGCGCTGGCGAAGCGCGGCATCTCCGAGGAGGTTTCCGCCCAGGTCCTCGACCGGTACGACGAGGTCGGGATCATCGACGATGCCGCGTTCGCCCGCGCCTGGGTCGCCAGTCGCCACGCCGGTCGAGGGCTGGCCCGCCGGGCGCTCGCCAACGAGCTGCGCCAGCGCGGCGTGGACGGCGACGTGGCGAGCGAGGCGCTCGGCGAGCTGGACGAGGAGACCGAGGCGGAGACCGCGCGTGCCCTGGTCGAGCGGAAGCTCCGCTCCGCGCGGGGCGAGCCCGACGCGGTGTTCCGTCGGCTGGTCGGCATGCTGGCCCGCAAGGGGTACCCGCCCGGCGTGGCGATCCGTGCGGTGAAGGACGCCCTCGCCGCGCAGAACGCCGAGGCGGCGGAGTTCGCCGAGCAGATCGACGCCGACGCCCTCGCCGATGCCGAGGGCGAACTCGACCGGGACACCCGCGCCCTTGACTGACCCGATGCCCCCGACGCCGTGGTGCGGAGTGCGTGCCGTGCCCGGGGTGGCCGCCCGCCCGAGGGCGGGTCGCGGGCGTTGTCCGCTCGGGTGATGATGGCGACGTGCTGAAGGCGTGTCTCAACGGCGGTCGCCGCAGGGACGAGCATGCCGCCGTGCCGGTCAGCCCGGCGGAGTTGGCCGCGGACGCCGTCCGGTGCGCGGCGTCCGGCGTCGCCGCGGTGCACGTCCACCCCCGGGATGCCGCCGGTGCCGAGTCCCTCGATCCGACGGCCATCGCCGAGGCGGTCACCGCGCTACGGGCTGCCCGGCCCGGACTGCCGGTCGGGGTGAGCACCGGGGCCTGGATCGAGCCGGATCCGAGTGGCCGGGTCGCCGCCGTCCGGGCCTGGACCGTGCTGCCCGACTTCGCCTCGGTGAACGCCCACGAGCCCGGAGCGGAACAGGTCGCCGCGGCGCTGCACGAGCGCGGTGTGCTGGTCGAGGCGGGCCTCTGGACGGTGGCGGCGGTCGAGGCCTGGCGCCGATGGCGGGTACCGATCGGACGGATCCTGGTGGAGTGCATGGCCGAGCAGCCCGAGGTGGCGCTGGCCGACGCCGCCGCGATCCTCGCCGCGCTGCCGTCCGGCGGCGCGCCGGTGCTGCTTCACGGCGAGGGCCCGGCCGCCTGGCCGGTGCTCCGGGAGGCGGTCCGCCGGGGCCTCAGCACTCGCACCGGCCTGGAGGACACGCTCACGCTGCCGGACGGCTCCGACGCGCCGGACAACGTCGCCCTGGTTTCCGCCGCCGTCGCCCTGGGTGCCCGCTGAGCAGGGCCGACGGTCCTTCACGGCCCCACAGGCCGCCGGGTTTGTCCGGCACTGTCCGTCATCAGGTGAACGCAGGGTAATGCCGCAACTTCGCTCCGTCCGGGTGGTTTGATCATGAGTTCTTGACCGAACCACCCCCGGCGACCTAGCCTCGCCTTACAGGCTCAATGTGCCCGACCAGCGCAGGCTAAGCGCACAACATAGATCGCGTAACAGAACAGCATCACTTTGGCCAGCTTCACCGGCCTTTGACGGCAGCTCCGGACCTGGCCGGTCCGGGGCGACCGACAACTGCAACCGGCCTTCGGCGATGCCCATCGACGGGCACCGTCGACGGAAAGCTACCCACGGCCAGCCGCTCCGGTCGGGCGTTCAGAGTCGCAGGTCCGTGCCGTCACGGCACGGGTCCTGCGGCGCCGACGTTCAGGGGAGGCGGCCATGGCGGGGCGGCACAGGTTCACCGGCGGTCTTCCGTGCGATGTAAGGGCGTACCGGTCGGTTTGCGGGGCAGGGCGCCACCGGGCCGGCGGGGGCGCGGCGACGGAGCAGCACACCACCAGCATCGGCACGGTCGCCGGCAGGCACGGGGTGACCGCATGACCGGATTCAACATCCTCATCCTCGTCGTGGTGCTGATCCTGGCCGTGGTGGTCGTCGGCGCCGTTCTGCTCGGCGTCCGGACGGTGCGCCGGCTCAGCCTGGCGCCGCGCCCCGAGGACCCGGCCTTCGCCGCCGAGAAGGACCGGCAGGAACAGTCCCTGGCCGCCCTGCGCAGCGCCGCCGACGAAGCGAACAGCACCATCGACGTGGCGAAGTCCGCCGCCGCCGCGGCCAAGGCGTAGGCGGCCGCCGCCAAGGCGGAGGCGAAGGCGGCACGGGCCGAGGCCCGGCGGGTCCTCGACGACGCCCGCGCGGAGGCGGACACCGTCCTCGAGCGGGCGCACAAGCAGGCCGAGGCCGACGCCGAGCAGCTCCGGGCCTCCGCCCGGCGCAGCGGTGAGCGGGAGGTCGCCGTGCTCGCCGCGACCACCCGCGAGCAGGCCGCCGAGGTGGAGCGGCGGGCCGCCCGGATGGACGAGCGGGAGCGGCTGCACACCGAGGAGGTGGAGCGCCTCGCCGAGCGGGAGCGGCAGCTCACCGCCGCCACCGCGGCGCTGGCCGCCCGCGAGAGCGCCCTCGCCCGGCGGGAGCAGGAACTGACCGAGGCGGAGGAGGAGCGCCGCCGGGAGCTGGAGCGGGTGGCCGGGCTGACCGCCGATGCCGCCCGCGCCGACCTGATCGAGGCGATCGAGGCCCAGGCCAAGCGGGAGGCCGCGCTGCTGGTGCGGGACATCGAGTCCGACGCCCGGAACACCGCCGAGCAGCGCGCCCGGCACATCGTGGTCGACGCCATCCAGCGGGTCGCCAGCGAGCAGACCGCGGAGAGCGTGGTGAGCGTCCTGCACCTGCCCGGCGACGAGATGAAGGGGCGGATCATCGGCCGGGAGGGGCGCAACATCCGTGCCTTCGAGTCGGTCACCGGGGTCAACCTGATCATCGACGACACCCCTGAGGCGGTGCTGCTCTCCTGCTTCGACCCGGTCCGCCGCGAGGTCGGCCGGCTCACCCTGGAGAAGCTGGTCCTCGACGGGCGGATCCACCCGCACCGGATCGAGGAGGTCTACGACCAGGCCCGGCACGAGGTGGAGGAGCTCTGCCACCGGGCCGCCGAGGACGCCCTCGTCGAGGTGGGCATCACCGAGATCCACCCGGAACTGGTCACCCTGCTCGGCCGACTGCGCTACCGCACCTCGTACGGGCAGAACGTGCTCAAACACCTCGTGGAGACCGCGCACATCGCCGGGATCATGGCCGCCGAGCTGCGCCTGGACGTACCCACGATCAAGCGCTGCGCGTTCCTGCACGACATCGGCAAGGCGCTCACCCATGAGGTGGAGGGGAGCCACGCGATCATCGGCGCCGACCTGGCTCGCAAGTACGGCGAGAGCGAGGATGTCGTCCACGCGATCGAGGCGCACCACAACGAGGTGCCGCCGCAGACCATCGAGGCCGTCCTGACCCAGGCCTCGGACGCCTGCTCCGGCGGCCGGCCGGGTGCGCGGCGGGAGAGCCTCGAGGCGTACGTCAAGCGGCTGGAGCGGATCGAGGAGATCGCAGCCGGCAAGCTCGGCGTGGAGAAGGTCTTCGCGATGCAGGCGGGCCGGGAGATCCGGGTGATGGTGAAGCCGGACGACGTCGACGACATCGGCGCGGCGGTCCTCGCCCGGGACGTGGCCAAGCAGATCGAGGAGGAGCTGACCTACCCCGGTCAGATCCGGGTGACCGTGGTCCGCGAGTCCCGGGTCACCGAGATCGCCCGCTGAGCCACGCAGACACGGAGAGGGCCGGCCCCAGGCCGGGCCGGCCCTCTCGTCGTACGTCAGAAGTCAGTTGCCGCCGGCGCCCTCGGCCTGCGACATGAGCGCCGCGGGCGGTGGGTTCTGCGCCGGAGTGCCGGCGGTCTTGCGGCCCCGCGACAGCCGGCGCTGGAGGTACTGGGCCAGCTTCGACAGCGAGTAGTTCGCCGCGATGAAGAGCACGGCGATCACCACGTAGACCTGGATGGGGTTACCCAGCACGCCGATGATCTGCTTACCGATGTTCAAGGTCTCCTCGTAGCTGATGATGAAGCCCAGCGAGGTGTCCTTGAGTACCACGACGAGCTGGCTGATCAGCGCCGGCAGCATGATCCGGAAGGACTGCGGCAGCAGGATCATCCGGGTGGTCTGCGCCGGGGAGAGGCCGATCGCGGCCGCCGCCTCGGCCTGCCCGCCCGGCAGCCCCTCCATGCCGGAGCGGAGGATCTCGGCGATCACCACCGAGTTGTAGACCGTCAGGCCGATGACCAGGTACCAGAGCGAGTCGAACGAGATGCCGAACTCGGGGAAGCCCCGGGCCACGAAGAAGATGGTGAGCACGACCGGCAGGCCACGGAACACCTCGACGCAGACCCGGGTGACCGCGGCGAGCAGCACGCTCAGCCCACGCAGCAGGTACGCCAGCGGCGCGGCCAGCCCGGTGAATCGGCGCCGGGTCAGGCTCTTGAGCTGGATCCGCAGCACCGCGAGCAGGGTGCCGACGACCAGCGAGGAGACGATGGCCAGCGCCGCCGCGGTCAGGGTGTTCTTGAGGCCGTGGCCGATCCGGTCCCACACCTGGGAGAAGTTCTCGTTGGAGGGGTCGACCAGCGGCCCCCACAGCTCCATCGAGAACTGGCCCTTGGCGTCCAGTGGCCGATAGATCAGGAAGTACGCCCCGACGAGCAGCACCACCGTGGCGACCAGGCTGGTGATCAGGGTGAACCGCCGCTGGCGCGGGCCAGGGACGTCGTAGAGGACGCTGGTCTGCTGACTCATCGGGCCACCGCCTGTCGCTTCTCGATCCGGTCGAGGAGTGCGCCGAGCGGCACGGTCATGATCAGGTACCCGATCGAGATGCCGATGGCGACGGGGACGAAGGCGTAGCCCTCGGCCGAG
>JBARAE010000508.1:0-4696 GCA_049791715.1 Micromonospora sp. | reverse complement strand
CGTCCAGCGTGAACCGCTGCCGCTCGTCTCGGGCCATCCGGTCGAACACATCGTCGAGCAGGGCCACCAGCCGCAGCCGGAACCGCTGGAACGGCTCGTACCACTCGCGGTCCCAGTGGGTGTGCGGAACGACGATGATCTCGGTCGGTCGGTCCATCAGCGAGCCGCCTCTCCACCGATCGCCGCCCCGGTCAGCTCCCCGTAGCGGCGTACCACCTGTTGGCTGGTCCGTACGTCGGTCGCGCCCTCCGCGATGCCGGTCAGCGGCCGCACGCCCGCGGTCACCATCGCGTGGAAGGCGACCAGTTCCTGCTCGAAGGCCTCGGTCACCGACCGGAACACCGCCCGCCGCTCGCCCCCGTCGTGCCGGTCCACCGCGGTCAGCGTGGTCGGGGCGTTGAGCAGGTACGGTGACGGGAAGACCAGCTCCAGCGTGCCCCGGGCGTGGTGCAGCGTCACCGTCTCCCGGTAGGCCGGGCAGTCCGGCAGGTTGAGCCACCGGATGCCGTACCGCCCGCCGGCGGGCAGCCGCCCGGAGATCTCCACCGACGGCTCCGCCGGCCCGTCGGGCAGGGGCCAGGTCGCGACATGGTCCACGGTGGCCGGCGCCCCGGTGAAGAGCCGCAGCAGGGACAGGTCGTGCGAGACGCTGTTGATCAGGATCTGGTAGAGCGTGCGCGCACCGGCGTCCCCGCCCACCGCCGCGTCGAGCAGCCGCTCGTCGGCGTCCCGCAGCCGGGCGGACGCCGCAGCCGGCACGTCCCGCGGCGCCGGCGGCAGGTTGGCGAAGGCGAGCTGCTGCTCCCCGGCGGCGTGCAGCACGGTCACCTCGACCGCGTGCACCGCCGCCGCGCCGCCGATCCGGTCGAGCAGGCGGGCGGCCTCGGCGACCGCCGGGTCGTACTGCTTCATGTAGCCCACCATCAGCGACGCCGCCCCGGTTGCCGACGCCGCCGTCAGCTCGTCGGCCTCGGCGTGGGTGTAGGCGAGCGGCTTCTCGCAGAGCACCGGCAGCCCCTGGCGCAGCGCCTCGGCGGCCAGCTCACCGTGCGAGCCGGAGGTCGCCAGCAGCACCGCGTCGCAGCCGCCGGCCGCCAGCATCGCGCCGGCGTCGGCATACCGTCGGGCCGGCTCGACGCCGTACCGGGTGCCGAGCTCGGCCAGGCGGGACGGGGACAGGTCGCTGAGCGCCACGATGTCGAACAGGTCGGACCGTCGCTGCAGCAGCGGCAGGTGCACGGTACGGGCGATCACGCCCAGCCCGGCCACCGCGATCCGGATCCGCTTGCCCGCCTCGGTCATCGCAGCGCCTCCTCCACCCACCGCCGGTTGTCGTGCTGGTCCGCGCGGATCCGGTCCAGGTCCCGGCCTTCGGCAGGGGCGTCCTGCTCGATCACCAGCCATCCGGCGTAGCCGATCTCGTCGAGGCCGCGCAGCACCCCGGCGAGATCGACGTCCCCGGTACCCAGGGCGCAGAAGCCGCCGGCGGCGACCACCTCGGTCAGACCGCCGCCGGCCTCGCGCACCCGCTGGTGCACGGCCAGGTCGGCGTCCTTGACGTGCACCTGCCCGATCCGTCCGGCCCACCGGCGGACCGCCGCGACCGGGTCGCCCCCGGCCAGGCGCAGGTGCCCGGTGTCCAGGCACACCGCGACGTCGGTCAGTTCCAGCAGCCGGTCGGCCTCCGCCTCGGTCTCCACATCGGTGCCGAGGTGGTAGTGGAACACCGGCTCCAGGCCCCGGTCCCGACACCGGTCGACGGCCTGCTGCACCCGCGCCGCGAAGCCGGGCCAGGCGCTGGCCGGCAGCGCGGAGGTCAGGTCCGGGGGGGTGCCGGGGTGGGCCATCCGGGCCGGGTTGCCCGGGCAGGCGAGGGTGGGGCGGGGGGTGAAGCGCGGGTCGTCCACCGGCGCGGCGGCGAACACGTCCAGCGCCGCGTCGAGCTGGGCGAGATCCTCGACGAAGCCGTCCGGGTCGGCGAAGCGCAGGTCGACCCAGCCGCCGGCGAGCCCGACGCCGTTGGCGGTCAACCGCCGAACCAACTCCTCGTCGGTTCCGAGGTAGCCGATGGGCCCGGAGTCCACCCCGGTGTAGCCGTCCGCGGCCAGCGAGGCCAGCAGGTCGTCCGGCCCGACGAACGGGTCGCCCGCGTGGTAGATGCCGTAGTTGACCGGAGCTCCGGCCACCCTGGTGCGTTCGCTCAGCTGCACAGTGCGATCACCTCCATGCGGTGGGACTCCAGGACGTGCAGTCCGTCACCGGCCGGCAGCAGGCACCGGTCCCCGCGCACCACGCGATGCCGGCCGTCGGGGTAGGCGAGGAGCGTGCCGTCGGCGTCGAGCGCCAGCAGCTCGTCGCCGAGGCGCAGCAGCAGGGGAGCGCCGGGGCCGGCGGACACGGCCGTCCGGCCGGCGAGCAGCGCGTCGCGTACCCACGCCTCGTCCGTCGGGTCGCCGTCGACGAGCACCCAGGTGGTCGGGGCACCGGGCAGCGCGTCCGCGCCGGGCCGGTGGTAGTCGCTTCCCCCGACCGGTACGACATCCGGCCGCCACGCCTGCGCCCACGCCAGCGGCGCGCCCCAGGTGCGGTCCCACCAGCCGGAGTGCCACACCTCCACGAAGCGGGTGCGGGTGGTCACCGGCTGCCGCCAGGCGCAGTCGCCGCCGAGGGGATGGTTCACCGACATCAGGCCGCCGCCGCGCTCCGCCACGGTGAGCCAGTGGTCGGCCGGCTCCCGGAAGTCGACCCAGCCCACCGGGCCGAACACGTTCGCGTGCCCCCGGTCGGTGGTCACCTCCTGCCCCGGCACCAGGGTGATCCCGTACCGGCGGCCGGCCTCGGGCAGCCAGGGGTGGTGGCTGACCGTGTTGTGGTCGGTGACGGCGAGGAAGTCCAGGCCGCGGGAGACGGCGAGCGCGGCGAGTTCGTCGATGGTCTGCACGCCGTCGCTGTGGACGGTGTGGGCGTGCAGGTCGCCGGCGAGCCACCGCCGGCCGTCGACGTCGGGGAGCGCCGGGCGGGCCGGGCGCTCCGGTCGCGGCGGCGCGTCGGCCGGGGGCGGCGGCGCGAGCGGGGTGCTGCTGGTGGTGGCGATGACCTCGTAGTCCAGCCCCTCGGGCGGGACGCGGTGCAGCCGGAGCAGGACCTGCCACTCGCCGGGTTCCAGCTCGCCCGGCAGGTACCCCGGGGTGGCCCGGTCGGCGGTGATGGTGAAGCCGTCTCGGGCCCCGCCCGACCAGCCGCGGAAGCCGGCCGGTCCGACGCATCCGAGGTCGAGCACCCCGGCCTGTCGCGGATAGTCCAGCCGGACGGTGAGCGCGGCGGTGCCCGGTGGCACGGTGACCGGCAGGGCCCGCATGACGTTCTCCGCGCGGTCCCGCAGTGTCCACCTGCCCCGGTGCACCACCATCGTCAGGCTTCCGCCACGACGCCGGTGCGCGGAGCGGGGACCGGTGGCGCCGCCGTACCGCCGACCAGTTCTCCGTCCCGGTAGATCAGTGACCGTCCGGGACGCGGCGCGACCCAGCCGGTGTCGCCCGGCTCCGGTTCCCGGCCCTCCGGCACCACCACCTGCACGCTGGTCGCTTGCGCCGCGTCGGTCTCGCCGGCCGGCACGTCGAGCGACACCAGCGAGAAGCTGCCCAGGTTCTCGACCACGACGACCTGTCCGGTCAGCGCCTCGGGCGCCGGGTCGGGGGAGTAGTCGAGGTACTCGGGGCGAACCCCGTACACCACCTGCTCCCCGTCGATCAGCTCGCCACGGACGTCCTCGGGGACCGGCAGCCGCACCCCGGCCACGGCCAGTTCGTCGTCGTGGACCCGGGCCGGCACCAGGTTCATCGGGGTCGAGCCGATGAACCCGGCGACGAAGGTGTTGGCCGGACGCCGGAAGACCTCCGTGGGGGTGCCGACCTGGCGGATCTTCCCGCCCTCCATCACCGCGATCCGGTCGGCGAGCGCGAGCGCCTCGGCCTGGTCGTGGGTGACGAAGACGGTGGTGACGCCCAGTTCGCGTTGCAGCCGCTTGAGGAACGTCCGCGCCTCCAGCCGCAGCCGGGCGTCCAGGTTGGACAGCGGCTCGTCGAGCAGGAAGACCTGCGGGTGGCAGGCCATCGCCCGGGCGAGCGCGACCCGCTGCTGCTGGCCGCCGGAGAGCTGCCCGGGGCGGCGGTCCAGCAGCGCCGACAGGCCCAGCTCGTCGGCGGTGGCGGCGGCCTTGTCCTGCCGGGCGGCCTTGCCGACCTTCTTGATCCGCAGCGGGTACGCGATGTTGTCCCGCACGGTCATGTGCGGGAAGAGCGCGTAGTCCTGGAAGACCATCGCCACGTCCCGCTGCCCGGGCGGCAGGTTCGTCACGGCCCGCTCGCCGATGCGTACGCTGCCGGCGGAGGCGAGTTCCAACCCGGCGATGGTGCGCAGCAGGGTGGTCTTGCCGCAGCCGGACGGGCCGAGCAGGGCGAAGAACTCGCCGTCGGCGATCTCCAGGTCGAGGGCGTCCAGGGCGCGTACCCCGTTGGGGTAGACCTTGGTCAGCTCGCGCAGGGTGATGGCGGACATCAGCGCTTGATCCCTCCGTGGAAGCGGAATCCGTACCTGCTGCTGACGAAGACGAACATCAGCGCCACCGGCAGCGAGTAGAGCAGTGAGAAGGTGGAGAGCAGGCGCAGGTCGGCCTGGCCGCCCTCGGTGTAGAGGG
>JBARAE010000507.1:0-3535 GCA_049791715.1 Micromonospora sp. | reverse complement strand
GGGCACCGGACCCGGCGGCATCACCCGGGGCGCCGGGGCGGGGCCGGGCGGGCCGCCGTCCGGGCCGAGTTCGGTGCGCTGCTGCTTGGCCGTACGGAGGTCGTCGATCCAGCCGAACTCCTCGCCGGTCGCGTCCTCCAGTTCGGCGTCGGCCTTGCCCCGTCCCCACCGGCGGCCCTTGGCACGAGGATCGCGCCGCTCGTCGGGGCCGTCCTCGGGCTGCTCCGGACCACGCGCCATCACTGCTGACCCTCCCCGACGGCGTCGCTGCCGCCCTCATTCGCCACGCTGACCTGCTCCGGCCCCGACGGCTGACGACCGTTCACGGCGGCCGACGTCGGCGTCTCCGGCTTCCCCGTCGGCACGGGCAGTCCACGGACGATCCGGCGGAGCAGCGGCAGTCGGCCGGCCACGGACCGCTCGGCTCCGTGCCCGCTGGGCCGGTAGTAGTCGGTCCCGACGAGGTCGTCCGGAGCGTACTGCTGGGTGACCACGCCGCGGTGGTCGTCGTGCGGGTAGCGGTAACCGGTGCCGTGTCCGAGACCGCGGGCCCCGGAGTAGTGGGAGTCCCGCAGCCCGCGCGGAACCGGACCACCGCGGCCGGCGCGTACGTCCGCCATGGCGGCGGCGATCGCGGTGGTGGCCGAGTTGGACTTCGGGGCGGTGGCCAGGTGGATCACCGCCTGGGCGAGGTTGAGCTGCGCCTCGGGCAGGCCGACGTACTCGACGGCGTGCGCGGCGGCGGTGGCGATGGTGAGGGCGGTGGGATCGGCCATCCCGACGTCCTCGCTGGCGAAGATCACCATCCGCCGGGCGATGAACCGGGCGTCCTCGCCGGCCACCAGCATCCGGGCCAGCCAGTGCAGCGCGGCGTCCACGTCCGAGCCGCGCAAGCTCTTGATGAACGCGCTGGTCACGTCGTAGTGGGCGTCGCCGTCCCGGTCGTACCGGACGGCCGCCACGTCGACCGCCTGCTCGGCGGTGGCGAGGTCGATCCGGCCGGTGCCGAGCGCGGTGGCCGTGGCAGCCGCCGCCTCCAGGGCGGTCAGCGCCTTGCGGACGTCACCTCCGGCGAGGCGGACGAGATGGTCCTCGGCCTCGGCCGCCAGGGTGAGGGCACCGCCCAGGCCCCGCTCGTCGGCGACGGCGCGGCGCAGCAGCCCGCGTACGGCGTCGTCGTCCAGCGGTTGGAGGGTGAGCAGCACGCACCGGGAGAGCAGCGGCGAGATGACCGAGAAGTACGGATTCTCCGTGGTCGCGGCGAGCAGGGTGACCGTCCGGTCCTCCACCGCGGCGAGCAGCGAGTCCTGCTGGGTCTTGCTGAAGCGGTGCACCTCGTCGATGAAGAGCACGGTCGGCGGACCGCCCGCCCGGCGCTGGCGGCGGGCCGTGTCGATCACCGCCCGGACATCCTTCACCCCGGCCGAGAGGGCGGACATCGCGACGAAGCGACGGTCGGTGGCCCGGGCGACGAGGTGGGCGATGGTGGTCTTGCCGCTGCCCGGCGGCCCCCAGAGAATCACCGACATGGGCGCGGCCCCGCCGACCAGCTGGCGCAGCGGGGCGCCGGGCGCGAGCAGATGGTCCTGCCCGACCAGCTCGTCGATCGAGGCGGGCCGCATCCGGACCGGCAGCGGGGCGTCCTCCCGCACGGCGGTGAAGCCGTCCACACCAGCGGAACCCACGGGGGCGCTGGGCGCGCCGGCGGGTTCGCCGAGGGTGAAGAGGGCGTCGGATTCCATCACCGAAACAGTACCGGGCGTGGCGCGCGGCGCCGGAATCGCGCCGCGGACCAGGCCCGGGATGGTCGTTTACGGTCAGCCGCGACCCGGGCGGCGACCGCGGTACCAGCGACCCCGACCGCCGCCACCCGGGCCGGAGCCGACGCCGGCCAGGTAGAGCGAGAGCAGCAGGAAGCCGATCAGCATGAGGGTGTGGGTGTTGAACAGGTCGGGCGCGCCGAAGTTGGTGTTCAGGAAGTCGATCAGCAACGCGAAACCGAACACGATGGCCGCGAGAATGGCGAGCATGTCGTTCCTCCGGTGAGGGGTCCCAGTAGGTCCGGGCCCTGATGTACCCAATCGGTCTCTTCGCCAATCTCCACCGTGGACCGGCCCGGTCCGGGTCGACGCCGACGCAGCCCGCCGGCGTTCTAGGCTGGCCGCATGATCACTGCCGACCAGGTCCTGGACGGTCGGGACGCCATCCTGGAGGCCGCCGGCCACCACCCGTACGTCCGGCACTCGCTCTGGCGCGGCCACGAGCCGCGCGGCTGGCGGCGTGACGGGGCGGTGGTCTGGCTGCTGCCGCCCGAGCACGGGCCGGCGGGTGGGGCGCTCGGCGCACCCGGGCCGGCGATCGACGTCTTCGCCGGGCTGGCGGCGGATGGGGTGCTGCGGGCCGGCCAGTGGTTGCACCTGCCTCGCACCGTGCCGGGAGAGCTGACCGGGCGGTTGGCGGTCACCCGGCTCGACGAGTGGGACTTCCTCTGGACCACCGCGCCCCCGCCCCGGCAGCCGGAGGAGGAGCGGGTGGTACGCCTCACCGAGGCCGATCACCCGGCGCTGGCCGCGCTGATCGAGGAGTCCTTCCCGACCACCACGTCGCGCCCCGGCGACCCGCGCATCGTCGACTGGTACGGCATCCGGGACGGCGACCGGCTGGTGGCCTGCGGGGCGGACCGCAGCCGGGGCGACATCGGTTTCCTGGCGGGGCTGACCGTCGCGACCGACCGGCGGGGCCGCGGCCTGGGCGCGGCGCTGACCGCCGGGATGACCCGGGCCCTGGCCGCCCGGTACGACCACGTCGCGCTCGGCGTCTACACCCACAACGTGGGCGCGATCCGGCTCTACCGCCGGCTCGGCTTCACCGACGGCGTGGCCCGCAGCTCGGTCCACCTCGGCTGATTCGGAAGGAGGGGCCCCTGCTATCGCCTCACGCATAGCAGGGGGCCCCTCCTCACACCCGCGCTCAGGCGCGCCGAGCCGCCTCCACCGTCGCCGCCTCGGCGGCCACGGCCGGTGCGGCGGGGCCGGGACCGCTGATGGTGTCGTCGGGACCGCTCGGTACACCCGTCACGGATTCGCCCGTCGCGGCCGCGCCGGTCCGCCCGGCGCGCCAGGCCGGCAGGTAGAGCGGGGCGCCCAGGGCGAGCACGACCGCACCGACCAGCATGGCGAGGCTGATGCTGGTGCGGTCGGCCAGGGCGGTCAGGACGACCCCGCCGAGGGCCCCGGCCGGCATGCCCATCATCGAGTTCAGCGAGAGCACGCTGGTCCGGTACGGCCCGTCGACCTGGCGGTGCAGCAGCCCCATGTGCAGCGGGTTGGACGCGCCGTGCACGGTGTAGCAGGCCAGGTAGGCGATGAGGATGCCGACCGGGCCGGCGAGGAGACCCATCGCGACCACCGTCACGCCCTGCAGGATCCGCATCAGGGCCGCGCTGGGCGCGGCGCCCAGCCAGCGCAGCAGCAGCGGGGTCAGCGCGGCGCCGGCCGCGTTGGCCAACCAGGCTGCCGAGCTGGCCGGGCCGAGT
>JBARAE010000506.1:0-7303 GCA_049791715.1 Micromonospora sp. | reverse complement strand
GGGCTGTTCCCGTCGGCCCGCCCCGGCTCCCCACCTCCCACAAGGAGCAGCGCGATGGTCGAGCGCAGAACAGGACCAACCCCCCAGCCCAGCCTGCGGAACTGCACCGGGCGCATCCCCGACGGGCACACCGTCAAGCGACCCCGGCACGCCACCCGGCAGCCGTTGAGCATCGAGCAGATGCTGCCCGGCCTCACCGTCGCCGGCATGGTGCTGGTGCTGCTGGTGCTCGGCGTACTGCGCACCGCCGGAGTGCTGTCGTGACCACCGACGAGCAGGTGCGGCAGTGGTGGCGGGTCATGGCCGAGCACGCCGACCACGGGCGGTGCCGGCCCTGGGCGGAAGCGTTCGCCGAGCTGATCGCGCACGACGTCTACCACCTCGGACCACCCCACGCAGACGACCGGCCGAACCCGACGGCCGGCGAAACAAGGAGAACGGCATGATCACCAGCGAGTGGGCCAAGTCCTCGTACAGCGGCCCGAACTGCGACAACTGCGTCGAGTGCCGGACCGTCGGCGGCAACGTCGAGGTCCGCGACAGCAAGAACCCGAGCGGCCCGGTGCAGGTCTTCACCCCGGCCGAGTGGGACGCGTTCATCAAGGGCGCCAAGGCCAGCGAGTTCGACCTCGCCTGACCTACCGTGAAGACGCGCGGCGACCGGGGTCAATGGGGATCTGTGCCCCGGTCGCCGCCCCAACAGATCCCCGTACAGATCCCCGAAGGAGCCGGAGCCAATGAAGGGCAAGTTCCGCAAGAAACCGGTCGTCATCGAGGCGGCCCAGTGGTGGCGGATGGGCGACCACCCGGCGGCGACCGCGTACGACCGCCACGAGAACGCCAAGGGTGCTGTGACGCATCAATGTGGGCGGGAGTCGCGGGAGCACGGGTGGGTCGACACGCTTGAGGGCGGGCACATCGTCTGCCCGGGCGACTGGATCATCACGGGTGTTCAGGGCGAGCATTACCCGTGCAAGCCCGACATCTTCGAAGCGACGTACGAGCTGGCCAGCGAGGTCTGATCCGAGCAGGGGGCCGGTCCTGGTTCGGGGTCGGCCTCCGTTGTCCACAGGCGATCGTCCGATAGTGGAAAGTTGACGGAGGCACCTACGGTGTACGGCATGACGTGGCGGATGCGACTGCGGATCCTCGCCGACGCGGCGGTGGCCGCGGTGCAGGCGTGCCGGAAACCGGCCCCCCGGAGCGACAGCGAGGCCAAGCACCTGGCCGACAAGCTCATCGAGCAGGACGACCGCACGCCGATGCGAATGGTGGTGGCAGCGTGAGCAGGGCGGTAGCGGCTGCGGCGGTGGTCCTGCTCGCACTGGCCGCCTGCGGGCCGGACAAGGCCGAGACTGTCCGCCCGGGCTCCTACTGCCAGCAGGCGGGAGTGAAGGCCCAGAGCGAAGCGGGACGGCCGGTGGTGTGCACGACGACCTCAGCCGACGACAAGCTGCGGTGGCGCGCCCGCTGACCTGAACACGACAAAGGACAAGGCCCTCGGCGGTGCAGCAACACCGGCCGAGGGCCTTTTGATCGGACATCGGAGGTCCGACCCATGGCAACCCTAACCCCCACCGCCATCGCGTCCCGGGCCGCCGCGGCCGTCGTCGCCGCCGTCGCCGGGACCGCCTCCTACCGCCACATCTACGACGTCGCCACCGGCGCCGGTGAGCACCGGGGCGTGGCCGCCGTGCTGCCGCTGGCCATCGACGGCCTGATCGTCGTGGCCACCCTGGCCATGCTGGAGGACAAGCGGCAGGAGCGGCGGCCACGCCTGGCCGCCCGGCTGGCCCTGGCCTTCGGGGTGACCGCCACCCTGGCCGCGAACGTGGCCAGCGCGCAGCCGACCGCCACCGCGCGTCTGGTCGCCGCCATCCCGGCCATCTCATTCCTGTTGGCCGTCGAGGTGCTGTCGCAGAAGGGCAAGCCGATGGTCAAGCTGGCCAGCCCGCAGGCGCCGGCCGTCGAGCCGCCGCCCGCCGAGGTCGTGGTGGCCGAACCGCCCGTGGCCGTTGAGCCGAGCCGGCCGGGCATCGCGCCGGAGACGGCCGTGCGGATCGCTGCGGCGATGGCAGCGAAGCCGGGAGCGGACAGGGATGAGGTCGCGGCGACGGCCGGCGTGTCCGCCCGGACAGTCCGCCGGTATCTGGCGGCCAACCCGGCCTGACCCCGGACACGAGAAGCGGCCCCCTCGCCTTCGGGTGAGGGGGCTTCTTGTTGCGGCACTACTTCACCCGTCGAACATGCCCGGGCCGCCGAGGCACAGGACGATCAGCACCAGCACGACACCGAGGGCCGCCGTCTGCGCGAGGGTCCACGAGCGCTTCACCACCACCCCGGCGGGCGTCGGCGTGATCGTGGCAGCCGTCCACAGCCCCCGCTGCGCGTACACCCGGGACGGGCCGCTGTGGGCGGTGACGCGGAACCCGGCGGCCTCAGCGGCGGCCAGGGCCTCGTCCATCGTGACCTGCCATGCCTGGCTGCGGATCCTGCCAGTCGGCGTGAAGGGGGACATGCCCGCACTGTAGCGCCGACGCGCACGCCGAAAGCGGCCCCGCCCACCCTCGCGGAATGCGAGAGCGGAACGGGGCCGCTGGGTATTTCAGGGGTGTGACCCGGGAGCACTGGCAGCAGCTCGCCGACCGGCACTGCCGCCGCGACGACGAACCGCGCTGCCGGGACTGCGCCGCCTACTGGCCGTGCTCGTACCGCCTGCGGGCGGACAGCGAACTGACGTCCTGGGTGGCCTCCAGGTCGACGACCTGAGCGGCCTTCTTGCGGGTGGAGTCGCGGAAGTGCTGCACCAGCCAGGACGCGAACCAGGCCACCACGGCGAGCAGGATCGGCGCCGGGATGAAGTTCGTGAGCGCCTCCGTCCACGTCTCCGTCAAGGCGTTGTGGTCGTTGGCGGCCCACACCTCCATTCCGACTGTGAGCGCTGTCATCAGCCAGAACGCGACGCGCCACCACGTCTTACTCACGGGTGGCGTCCAGCGCTCGCGGCGGCGTCTGCGGCGGCACCTCGGCCGGCGGCGACGGCACCAGCGGCCGACCGTCCTTGGCGACCGGTTCGGCCAGCGGAGTCACCTGGCCGCGGACGACCACACCACCGGCGGCGGTGAGCACGGCCAGGGCGACGCCGAGCCAGAAGACGACGTTCTCCGGCACGCGGTCGGTGAGTCCGGCCACGCCGAGGAACGCGGTCAGCGCCGCGACGACGGCGCTGTAGATGAGCACGGGATTGCGCTTCACAGTTGCCCCTCCTTCGGGGTCTTGACCTTGGATCGCAGCGGCAGGCACGCCTCGCCGTTCTGGGCGAGCAGCCAGGCCATGTCGCGGCGGGACAGCTTCGCCCGGCCGTCGAGGCCCCAGGCTGCGGACCAGCTGTTCCACAGCCAGTAGTAGCCGCCCTTGACGCTAATGGAGTGCACGAGGATCGCGTGGCCGCCGGCCAGCTCCCCGGTCGGGTGCAGGTAGCCGTCCTTGTCGGGGTCGAACATCCCCGAGTACCAGTTGATGCCGATGACCACAGGCCCGGCGTAGCCGACCGCCCGCGCCACGTCGGCCTCGTTGTCGGCCCAGTGATACGAGCGGTAGTGCCCGGCCTCGGTGAGGACCTTCGCCCCGGCCAGCACGCTGGTGCCCTCGTAGTACGGGAACGCGCCCGGGTAGGAGCCGCCCTCCCACTCGTCGGCCTTCTGCGCGGCGTGGTAGATGTCCACGGCCTTCGGGTGGTCGACGCCCTGGACGACGACGGGCCGGGCTGCCAGCTCCACGGCGAAGCTATGCCCGACGCAGCTTCCCTCCTGGCCTTGGTCGAGGTGCACGGGCACGGACCAGGTGTAGGAGCGCAGCGGCAGGGACTGAGCGACCACCTTGCGGATCGGGTACGCCCTCGAGCGGGGGTCGACCTGCGGGAGGCGGCCGAGGCGCGGGTCGAGCACCTCGGAGCCGTCGCGCATCTGGTGCATGGTTCTCCTCATCAGAGCGCACGCCCGTTGGCCTGCGGCGGACCGATGAACTCGCGGAACCGCTCGATGGACATGCCCTCACGCCATGCGGTGCGCCGGATCAGCCTCATCTCGCCGACGAGCTGCTCCGCCTCCCTCGTCACCACGTCGAGCTGCCTGCGCAGTTCCCTGACCTCGGCTGACAGATCCCTCACTTGCTGCTTCGCGTCGGCCGCCTCGGCGCGAAGCTCCTTCACCCACTGCAACTGGTTGGCCCGCTCGTTTACGTCCGTCGCCTGCTGCGAGGACTTATACGTCAACACCGCCGTCACTAGTGATCCGGCGAGTGCCAGCAGGGCGACCCCTAGTGCGACGTCCATCCGCGTTCCTTCCAGCCGCGCGGAGGCTCCGGCCAGTGAGCGATCACCGCCACCAGCCCGGCGAACCCTATCCAAACGACGGCGGTGACCTGACCTCGGTCGACGCCTCCGAACAGCCAGCCGCCGAACGCGACGGTCGCCCACATGACCTTGATGCTGATGGCGGCGCCGAAGCCGATGGCGTCGCGGTAGCGGAACGCCTCCACCACGCACGTCAGCCCGACGAGCCCCCAGGCCAGCGCCCACACCCACAGCGGGAACAGGTCGGCCAGGAACGCCAGCAGGTCGGAGCGGCGGGCCTGCCGGGAGGGGAACAGCAGCGCGTGGGCGTACACCATGTCCACGAGGGCGAAGATGAGCAGGGCTGTGCCCCGATGACCGACCCGCTGCCGCAGGCCCTTCGCCGCCGCCCGCATCAGCCCTGGAGCTTCGCAGCGTTGACGATGGTCGCGCCGACCTCGGCCACCACCTGCGGGATGGTGAACTCGCCGGCCGGGCCGGGCTCACCCTGCGGTCCCTGCGGACCAGCCGGGCCGGCGGGACCGGCGGGGCCCTGCGCGCCAGCGAACTTGCGGCCCCAGAGCACGTCGAGGCGGATCATCTCCTCCGGCCCGTACGCCTTCCCGTCGTCGGTCACGCCCAGGGCGGCCATCGCCTTCGTCAGCGCGCCGGCGGTCATGCCGCCGTACACGCCGTCGACCGTCCCTACCGAGAAGCCGAGGTTGTGCAGCCGGTACTGCAGGTACTTGACGTTCTGGCCTCGGTCGCCGTAGATGCAGAACATCTGCGCCACCCCTTCGAGCGGTTGGTTTCCAGTGAGCAGAGCGCGGAGCTCGGCGAGGCTGCCGCGGAAGGCGTTGCAGTCGGTGGCGCCGGAAGCGCCGGGGCAGTCGACGTTCGAGCCGTACTGCCAGATGAGCGGGGTCACGTTGCCGTAGGCGTTCCAGCCGGCGCCCGTGTCGCCACCGCGGGCGGTGTAGACGCCGGCCGGGCTGCCGTCGGGGTTGCTGCCGTAGTTGCTGGCCACCAGCGGGGCCTTGAGCGTCCGCAGGTCGGGGCGGCCCATGTGCCCGTCCCAGATCCAGCGGGGCAGGTACACCAGCAGCGGCCGGGAGTCGACGACCCGCCAGCGGTCGCAGAACTGCACGGCGTCGGAGAACCGCGGGTACAGGCCGTTGTTGACCAGCTCCGGGTAGCGCTCCACGTCGAGCATCGCCCACGTCGCGCCCACGCCGTCCAGCTCGCGGCGCAGGTAGTCGACCTGCCGGTTGATGCTGGCCTGGTCCCCGGCGATGAGGTTGTGGTAGCCGCCGATGACGTCGAACCCGGCGGCCTTCGCGCCGCGGGCCATGTCGGCGAAGTGCCGGGTCGTCGGGTTGTAACCGGCCGGGTCGCCGTAGGTGGCGCGCAGGCACAGCACCGGCGACGTCGCCGAGCGGATGCGGGCCCAGTCGAATTCGCCCTTGACCCGATCCCAATCGTGGTGGGAGAGGTCCGCGTAGAGGGTGCTCATGATTGGCTCCTGCACGAGTAGAGGCATGGGGCCTCCTAGAGGATCGGCACTCCCGGCACCAGGTCGGGCGAGACGGTCGGGGCGACCGGGGCCGGCGCGAGGGCGACAGACCAGAGGGTGACCTCGGTCTGCGTCTGGTTCGCCGTCAGCGTCCGGGCGTACGTGCCGGCCGCCAGCGGCGCGGACTGGAACACGGCGACGGTGATATCCGACGACGACGCCACGTTCGACGCGGCGTCCCAGCGTTTGGTGTCGCCGCCGGAGCCGGTCCAGGTGGTGGCGGTGCCGGTGTTCGCCAGCCGCGACACCACCATCGTCAACAGCACCCCGCCGTCGGGCACAGCCACCGCGGGGGCGGTGTGGGCGGTGCCGTCGGGGCTGGTGCCCGAGGCGTACGCCGACAGCGGCGTGGTGGCGTGCGTGCCCCGGAACGCGCCGACCCAGCCGACGGCCTTGCGCGCCGACGACAGCGTGAACACGTACGACGCGCCTTCGCTGGCCGCGGTCTTCGTGTAGGTGCGGGAGGTCAGGTTTGACGTGTCGATCTGCTGGGCGAGGAAGGTCAGCGCCGGGTCGGTGACGGTCACCGAGGTGCCGATGTAGCCCATCAGGCCGACGAGGAAGTTGCCGTTGGCCAGCCCGGCCGGCGCGGGCACGGTCAGCGTGGTGGACGCAGCCGAGTTGAGCGTCTTGCCCGACTCGACGTACGTGATGCCGCCCGTGCTGGGCGGGGGTGCGCTCTCGGCGGCGATCAGGGACGCGAGGGTCTGCTGCTCCACGGTGCGGTTCTGGGCGATGAGGTCGTCGCCGCCGTAGTGGAACCAGGTCCCGCTCACGGCGTCGTCGGCGTGGAGGACCTGCACGAACGAGCGCATGAAGTCGGCGCAGCCGTTGCCGGTGGTGTCGCCGGTGACCCGCTCGGCGCCCCATTCGGCGATCAGGTACGGCTTGCCGAGCTTCGCCGACATGTCCCGGCACAGTTGCAGCATGTCCGCCGGGTCACGGTAGGTGGAGCTCGACTCGTTGTAGACGTCGAAGCCGATCGCGTCGATGCCGTACGCGGCGTCGGCGGGCCACCACGTGGCGTCGGGGTTGGTGTGGTGCTCCCACCAGTAATGCGTGTAGACGGGTGCGAGGGTGATGCGGGAGCGGGCCGGGTGCGCCTCGAGGGTCTGCACCAGCTCCAGCCACCTGCTCTTGAAGGTGGCCGGGTCGGGGTCGCCGCTGGTCTGCTGCTCCGGCTCGTGCGAGTAGGTGAGGATCAGCCGCTGGGTCGACGGCATGGCGTTGAGCCAGCTCGTCAACGCCGCGAGGTCCCAGATCTTGAAGCTGAGGTGCGGGACGGCTCCGGCGGACACGATCGGCCCGAGGACGGTGCCGGTCCACGACGGCAGGGTCTGGGAGGAGTTGCGGTAGACCCGGACGGCTTCGGTTCCGGGGTAGGCGGCGAGAGTGTC
>JBARAE010000505.1:0-2437 GCA_049791715.1 Micromonospora sp. | reverse complement strand
GGATCTGGAGGAACATCGGAAGGCAGCCCATCAGCGGGTTGGCCTTTTCCTTCCGGTAGAGCTCCATCATCTCCTTCTGGAGCGTCTCCCGGTCACCCTTGTGCTTCTCCTGGAGCTCCTTGACCTTGGGCTGGAGCGCCTGCATCGCCCGCTGCGACTTGATCTGCTTGACGAAGACCGGGAACAGGATCACCCGGACGGTGACCACCAGGAAGATGATGGCCAGGATCCAGGACCAGTTCGTACCGATCACGGCGGCGATCGGCACCCCGATGGCGTCCCAGGCCGAGTGCCAGGTCAGCAGGATCCACGAGATCGCGAAGTAGACCCAGTCGAGACTCAATTCTCAGGCTCCAGTCACATCGGCACGACGGCGGTCGCCCGGCTCCGGCACCGGGTCGTGTCCACCTGGGTGAAAGGGGTGGCAGCGCGACAACCGCCGGACCGTCAGCCAGCCTCCCCGGAGCGCGCCGTGCCGGGACACCGCCTCGACGGCGTACGCACTGCACGACGGGTAGAACCGACAGCGGGCCGGCAGCGCCGGGCTTATCCAACGACGGTACGCGACGATGGGCCAGAGCAGCACTCGGGCACCGGTTGTCGTGGGCCGCGGGGCGGCTGTTCCCTCGCTCACCGGGACCGCCGACCCCGGGGGGCTCGAGCGGCCGCCACGGCTGCGTCCAGGTCGGCGCCGAGCCGCGCGTACGAGGTTCCGGCGGCTGCGGGCAGCGCACGTACCACCAGGGTGCTGCCCGGGGGGAGTTGATCGAGGCGCTCGCGGACCAGGTGCCGGAGCCGGCGGCGGACCTTGTTCCGGACGACGGCGTTGCCGACGGCCTTGGACACGACGAAGCCGGCGCGGCTCGGTGCGGGGGTCTCCGCACCGGTGGTCCGCGCCGGCTCCGGCGAGGTTGTCGCAGTTGTTCCGGTCGTCCCGGGAAGGGTCAGGTGCACCACGACGGCGCCGCGGCCGACGCGTCGGCCACCCCGGACCGCTGCGGCGAAGTCGCTACTGCGCCGCAGTCGCTGTGCGGCGGCCAGCACGACTGCCCACGTCCCCGGACCGGACCGGTCGGCCTCAGGCCGACAGGCGGGTACGGCCCTTGGCGCGACGGGTCGACAGGATGGCGCGGCCGGCCCGGGTGCGCATGCGCAGCCGGAAGCCGTGGGTCTTCGCGCGCCGGCGGTTGTTCGGCTGGTAGGTGCGCTTGCTCACGTCAGGCTCTCCGTTGTCGTACGCCCCGCGGCGGGGGATCGCCCGGGGTCGTGGTGGTCCAAGGCCACCTCAGCGGTGGCCCCCGATCGGTGCTGCCCGGCGATGCGGGGACCTCGCGATGCGGGGAAGCGACCGCGGACAGCAAGCACCCATCACCCTAGCAGAGGGCGAGAGAGCAGCCGCTCCAGCCTACGCAGGGGGGCAATGACCGTCAAACATCACACCGCGGTGCCCAGCCGCGCTGGGAGCGGGACCGAAGGGGCCCTTTTCACTGATGTTGAGAAGGCTGCCACCGCGTCGACGGTTGATGGCGGACGGTCCGCGCTGTTAGCGTGCCCGATTGCGGTCAGCGTCGGGGGTCCGGGGTTGTCGCTGGCCGGCAAGACCGGACAAGGTAGTGAATCGTTCGGCACGGTGAACCCGCTTCAGCACCTCTCGTACGTCAGGGGGCAGGTCCGACCCGCGTCTGGTGGGCGGCCACAATCGGTCGGTACACACAGGCTGTGGATAACTTGTGGATGACGACCGGTCGGCCGTCCGGGTGGGTGCCACGCGCACCCGCGCGAACGCGGTGGCGGGCCCGGGACGGCCGCTGGATGGCAGCGGCGGCCGGGAGCAGAGGCGAGGGGGTGGCACGACGGTGACCGGAGCGATCGACCTTGCCGCGGTGTGGA
Source organism: Micromonospora sp. (assembly GCA_049791715.1). Classification (GTDB taxonomy): domain Bacteria; phylum Actinomycetota; class Actinomycetes; order Mycobacteriales; family Micromonosporaceae; genus Micromonospora. Next base: position 547 of record JBARAE010000505.1, on the reverse strand, counting down.
CGGCGACGACCGACGATCTCGCCGACGAGATCATCTCCGCCCAGCAACGGGCGTACCTCCGCCTCACCCGGTTGCGCGCGATCGTCGAGGACACCGCGCTGCTCTCCGTCCCCGACGCCTTCACCCGGGACGTGATCGAGTCGCGGCTGCGCCCGGCCATCACCGAGGCGCTCAGCCGTCGGCTCGGCCGACCCATCCAGGTGGCGGTGACCGTCCGCGTCTCGGAGGAGACCGGCGGCCGGCCGCCCGGCACCGTCTACCGGGGCGCACCCGAGGCCGACCCGGCCGTTGCCCAGGATCTCCTCACCGGCTTCGACCCGCCTCGGCCGTCGGCGGAGCCGACCCCGTTCCCCGAGTTGGGTTACCCGGGCCGACCCGCCGAGCCGGTCTATCCGGAGGAGCGCCTCGAGCAGGCCGAGGAGCCGGCGCCCCGGCCGCGAGTCGTCGACGATGGCCGCTCCCCGTTGATCCCGGCCAGCCGTGACGGCCAGGACACCCTCTTCAGCGCCGCCTTCGCCGAGCCGCTGCAGGCCACCCGCCCGACGGC
>JBARAE010000504.1:0-5183 GCA_049791715.1 Micromonospora sp. | reverse complement strand
AGAAGAGCATCTCGTCGGAGTCGACGTTGTGGTGGTTGTACGGCACCGGGATGGCGTCCGGGTGGTAGTCCACCTTGCGCGGCACGAACGAGCAGATCACGAAGTTCGGGCCCTGGAAGGTCTGGTGCACGGGCGGCGGCTGGTGGATCCGGCCGGTGATCGGCTCGAAGTCGTGGATGGAGAAGGCCCACGGGTACATGTGCCCGTCCCAGCCGACCACGTCGAACGGGTGGTTGGCGTAGACGTACTTCGTCCAGCCGCGACGGTGGCGGACCAGCACCTCCACGTCGGTCTCGTCGACCAGCAGCGGCATGTCCGGCCCGCGGACGTCACGCTCGCAGTACGGCGAGTGCTCCAGGAACTGGCCGCGTACGGAGAGGTAGCGCTTCGGCGGGCCGATGTGCCCGGCCGCCTCGACGGCGAGCAGTCGGGTCGGCTCGTCGCCGGTCGGTACCAGCCGGTGGATGGTCGAGGTGGGGATGACCACGTAGTCGCCGGCGACGGCGTCCAGCACGCCGAACGGCGACTCGACCCGCAGGGAGCCGGATTCCAGGTAGAGGCAGTGGTCGCCGGTGGCGTCCCGGAACAGCGGGGACGGCCGGTCGGCGAGCACGTACGCGATCCGGACGTCGTCGTTGGCGAGCAGGTACTGCCGGCCGAGGACCGGGTCGGCGCCCGCCCCGTCGAGCTTGTGGGTGCGCAGGTGGCGCGGCTTGAGCGGCAGGTTCGGCATCCGGGTGAAGGCGGGCGGGGTGAACTCCTCGGCGGCGACGATCGCCGTCGGGGCGTACCGGTGGTAGAGCAGGGACGAGTCGGAGGAGAACCCCTCCTGGCCGACCAGCTCCTCGGCGTAGAGGCTGCCGTCGGGCTGGCGGAACTGGGTGTGGCGCTTGCGGGGCACCTCACCGACGCTTCGGTAGTACGGCATCTCGCCTCCCGTTATGTCCCGTTCTCCGGCCGGTGACGTCCGATAATCGGACGCTGTTGTCCGTTCCTCGTAGCGTCCCGTAAATTCTTGTCTCGTGTCAACGCAGGTGTCCCGCCTCCTCGCCGGCCTCGTCGACGACGCCGCCGTCTTTCCACCCGGCAGCGCCGCGGTGCCGGACGCGATCGCCGCGCACCGCCGTCACCGTGCCGCCTGGTACGCCGACCTCGTCGGCCCGCTGCTCCTGCCCGCCTCCGTCGTGACCGCCGGGGAGCTGAGCGGGCTGGTCGACCCGGCCGAGGGGTTCGTGATCGGCCTGATCGGTGACACCGGCATCGAGGGGCTGCCCGTCGCGCTGTCGCTGCTGCCGCCGGACGGCGTCACGGCCCGCCAGATCGAGGTGCCGGTCGCCAAGCGCGGCGAGGACCCGCAACCGGGACTGGCCGAGCTGATCAAGCTCGCCGAGGGGCTCGGCGGCACCCCGGTCTACGCCGAGGTCCCGCTCACCTTCGGGCTGATGGGCGCGCTGGACACCCTCGCCGACACGCGGGCCGGCGGGCTGCCGATCGCGGCGAAGTTCCGCACCGGCGGGCTGGCCGCCGAGCTGTTCCCGACCCCGGTCGAGCTGGCCGCGGTGATCTGCGCGTGCCGGGACCGGGAACTGCCGTTCAAGCTCACCGCCGGGCTGCACCACGCGATCCGCCACCGGGACCCGGAGACCGGCTTCACCCACCACGGCTTCGCCAACGTGCTCGCCGCTACGCTGGCCGCCGCCGAGGGTGCCGAGGTGGACGTCGTCGCGGAACTGCTCGCCGCCACCGACCCGGTGCGGGTGGTGGAGCGGGCCCGCGCGCACCGCGACGCGGAGCGTCCCCTCTGGATCGGGTACGGCTCGTGCAGCATTGAGGAACCACTGACCGATCTGATCCGGCTGGGGCTGGTGAACGGGGGATTTGAGGCATGAGCGAGCGCAGCGAGCGAATCAGCAGGTTCAGTGCGATGGTGCCTCATGGCGGCACGGAGCGAAGTGGAGTGCCGGCATGAGCTGGGTGACGGGTGCCGACGGTTCGCCGTACGGGGTGACCAACCTGCCGTACGGGGTGTTCCGTCGCGGCGGGCAGGAGCCGCGGATCGGCGTACGGATCGGGGACTTCGTGCTGGACCTGGCCGGCGCGGAGGCCGCCGACCTGGTGCTGGCCGCCGGGGCGCTCGGCCGGCCCACGCTGAACGACTTCATGGCGCTCGGTCGTCCGCAGTGGACGGCCGTCCGGCAGCGGGTGACCGAGCTGCTCACCGACGCGGCCCACCGGTCGGCGGTGGAGCCGCTGCTGGTCCCGCTCCGCGAGGTGGAACTCCTGCTCCCGTTCGACGTGGCCGACTACGTCGACTTCTACTCGTCGGAGCACCACGCGGGCAACGTCGGGCAGATCTTCCGCCCGGGGCAGCCGGCGCTGCTGCCGAACTGGAGGCACGTCCCCATCGGCTACCACGGCCGGGCCGGCACGGTGGTCGTCTCCGGCACCCCGGTCGTCCGCCCCTGCGGGCAGCGGGCCACCCCGCAGGGCCCGACCACCGGCGCCTCCGTCCGGCTGGACATCGAGGCCGAGGTCGGCTTCGTGGTGGGCGTGCCCAGCCCGCTGGGCAGCCGGGTGTCGGTGGCCGACTTCGCCGACCACGTCTTCGGCGTGGTGCTCGTCAACGACTGGTCGGCCCGGGACATCCAGGCGTGGGAGTACCAGCCCCTCGGGCCGTTCCTCGGCAAGTCCTTCGCCACCTCGGTGTCGGCCTGGGTGACGCCGCTGGACGCACTGGCCGACGCCTTCGTGCCCGCCCCCGACCAGGACCCGCCGGTGCAGCCGTACCTGCACGACACGCCGCACGTCGGGCTCGACCTCACCCTGTCGGTCGAGTGGAACGGTGAGCGGGTCAGCGAGCCGCCCTTCGCGACCATGTACTGGACACCGGCCCAGCAACTCGCCCACCTCACCGTCAACGGTGCCTCGGTGCGGACCGGCGACCTGTACGCCTCGGGCACCGTGTCCGGCCCCGACCGCAGCCAGGTCGGCTCGTTCCTGGAACTGACCTGGGGCGGGGCCGAGCCGGTCAAGTTCGCCGGCGGGGAGACCCGGACCTTCCTGGAGGACGGCGACACCGTCACCATCACCGCCACCGCCCCTGGCCCGGACGGCACCACCATCGCCCTCGGCGAGGTCACCGGGACCATCGCGCCCGCCCGCTGACCCCCGCCCTTCCGTCACCCGGTGCCCCGCCGCGGGCACCGGTGGCGGAAATGTCCGTGCGGGCTCCCCGTTTTCCGCTCACGCGCCGTACCGTGGACGACACGGGAGGTGTCATGTCGACGGTGACGGTAACCGAGTTCATCGAAGCCCAGGATGTCGACGTCTGGCGGCTCCTCACCGATCTGTCCGGCCGCGCCGAGTGGCTGTCCGCCGTCGGTGCCGTCGACGTCCTCACCAGCGGCGAGTTCGGTCCCGGCACGGCCTGGCGGGAGATGCGGGTGCGGCCCGACGGCGACGAGCAGCCGGAGGAGTTCCGCGTCGTGGAGGCCGCCGCCCCGGAGCGGCTGGTGCTCAGCTCACCGGGCTCCGGCGTCGACTACCGGATCACCTGGATGCTGCGGACCGTCGAGCGCCGCGGCCGGGGCTGCACGGCGGTCACCGTCGAACAGGAGGCGGTGCCGACCGCCGCGTACGGCCGGGTGCTGGCCTTCATCCTCGGCGGACTCGCCGCCCGGGCGGTCGAGGGGGCCCTCCGGCGCGACCTCGCTGACCTGGCCGTCGCCGCCGCCCCCAACACCTCCGCCGAAGCCGCCTGAGCCCGACGCCGCCAGGGGTCCGCGACGGCGAGCAGGACCAGCCCGACCGCCGGCTCGCACCCGACGACCTCCCAGGTGCGCGGAGGCCACCGCTGGGTAGGGTGCCGGGGCGGAGGTGCGGCATGGGGATGACCTCGGGGCGGCGACGGGTCCTGACGGCGGTCGCGGCGGTGCTCGCCGTCGCGGCGGCCGCCGTCACCGTCCACCGGGTGCTCGCTCCTGCCGAGGTCAGCACGGTCGCCCGGGCCGGGTACCCGCCGGTGGCCGCCCCGCCGGTCGGGGTCGTCGGCCGGCTGCCGGTGGCCCCGCTGATCGTGGACGGGCGGCTCCGGGTCTACGCCGGTACCCGCCAGGTGTACGCCGACCAGCCGGTCGACGGGAAGCACCGGGTCACCCCGTTCTGGTCGTACCGCCGGTGGCCGGCGAAGCTCGACGGAGTGCTCGCCAGCGGCACCACCGTGGTCAGCCGCTGGTCGGACGGTGCCCTCGTGGCGCTGGACGCCCGGACCGGCCGGGTCGCCTGGCGCGCGGACGGGCCGGAGCCGGGCCCGGTGCCGAAGCCCCGCCGTACCGCCGCCGCCACCGTCTGGGACCCGGCCGGGCTGCACCTGGCTCGCGTGGCGGACGGTCGGACGGTGCTCATCGCCGCCGGGGCGCGGCAGGTCGGCGGGTACGCGCTGGATGACGGCCGCCAGCTCTGGCGGGCCGACACGGCCGGGGACTGCCGCACGGACGTGGGATCCACCGCCAACGGTGAGCTGATCGGGGTCGACGCCTGCGTCATGCCGACCACGGTCGAGTTCCGGGACGCGGCGACGGGTGCCGTCCGCACCCGCTGGCAGCCGCCGGGCGGCGGGAGAGGGCTACTGGTGACGCCGGTCGGCTGTCGGGGCGGACACTCCGAGTGCCGGGGGTTCCGCACCAGCGGACACGGCGACGACCCGGACCGGGGCTGGCTGGTCGGCGCGGGTGAGCCGGTGGCCTCACCCGCGCTCGACGTGCCCGGTGCGGAACTCGCCGGCGATCGCGTGGTCGGGATCTCCGGCGGGGTGCTGACCGCCCGGTCGGCACGGACCGGCGAGGAGCTGTGGCGGCGGGCCGACCTGGGACCGGTGCGGATCATCGCCGCCCAGCCCGGCCGGGTGCACCTGCTGACCGAGCGGAACGACCTGGTCACCCTGGACCCACGGACGGGCGCCGAGCGGTCCCGCTTCCCGATGGACCTGGGCAGGGACGGCATCGCCTGGGTGCCCGGGTACGCGTACGCGGGGGACGGGTACGTCGCCGTGGAGCGGGTCCGCGAGAAGGCCACCCCGGACTCGGACGACCAGGCGTACTTCCTGATGTCGGAGTCGGTGCTGCTCGCCGCGACCTGAGGGTAGGTGTGAGGAGGGGCCCCCTGTACAACGCCAGGCGTTGTAC
>JBARAE010000503.1:0-3269 GCA_049791715.1 Micromonospora sp. | reverse complement strand
GTGGTGGCCGTCGGCGGGCGGCGACCGGGGCGTCGGCGCAGCACCCGTCGGGCGCGGGTGGTCTGCTTGATCCGTTCCTCGCCGGCGTGCGCGAGGATGTCCCGCTGGAAGAGCGCGGCCTGCATCTTCGCGGCGAGCTGCCGCTGCTCGGCGGCGATGGCGGCCTCGCGGGCCTTCATCTCCGCGATGGACCGCTCGATCTCCGCCAGGTGCTCGACCCACTGGGGCTGGTCCGCGCCGCAGTGCGGGCAGTGGGCGGCCGGCTTGATCTCCCGGCCGCACGAGGCGCACTTGAAGGTCTGCACGACACCCCTCCGTCCGGCCGGCCCGCACTGTGGACCTCCACTGTCGCAGCATGCCCTGACGCGGCGGGGATTTCGACAGTTGCCGGCGGGTTCGGGGAGACAAAAAGAAGCGGCCGGCCGTGGAGCAGCTCCACAGCCGGCCGTTCGGTGGATGGGATCAGGGGCGGCCCATGCCGCGGTACTCCCAGCCCGCCTGGGTCCACAGTGTGGAGTCGAGGCAGTTGCGGCCGTCGACCACCTTGCGGCCGCTGGCCAGCTCGCCGAGGGCCACCGGGTCGGCGTTGCGGAACTCGGCCCACTCGGTGAGCACGCACACCAGGTCGGCGCCGCTGACGGCGTCGTTCATGCTCTCCTCGTACGTCAGCTCGGGCACGGCCCGGCGGGCGTTCCCCATGCCCTCCGGGTCGTACACGTGCACGTCCGCGCCGGCCTTGCCGAGCAGCGAGGCGACCGCCAGGGCCGGGGCGTCGCGGACGTCGTCGGTGTTGGGTTTGAAGGTGGCGCCCAGCACGGCGATCCGGGTGCCGGAGAGGTCCGGGCCGGCCGGGCCCGACCGGCGGCCGAGCAGCTCGGCGGCGAGCTGGATCACCCGGGTGCGGCGGCGCAGGTTGATCAGGTCGACCTCGTGCAGGAAGCGCAGCGCCTCGCCGGCGCCCAGCTCCTGGGCCCGGGCCTGGAAGGCGCGGATGTCCTTGGGCAGGCAGGCGCCGCCGAAGCCGAGACCGGCCTGCAGGAAGCGGTTGCCGATCCGCGGGTCGTACCCGATGGAGCGGGCCAGCTGGGTGACGTCGCCACCGGCGGCCTCGCACACCTCGGCCATTGCGTTGATGAAGGAGATCTTGGTGGCCAGGAAGGCGTTCGCGGCGACCTTGACCAGCTCGGCGGTGGCGAAGTCGGTGACCACCAGGGGAACCTCGCGGTCCTCCGTGGCGGCCAGGTCGAAGACGCCCTTGTGGGCGGCGTAGAGCATGCCGTTGGCCCACTCGCTCTTGACGCCGACGACGATCCGGTTCGGGCGCAGCACGTCGTCGACGGCGAAGCCCTCCTGGAGGAACTCGGGGCTCCACGCCACCTCGACGCCCAGGTCGGCCGGGGTGTGCTTGCCGACCAGCTGCTCGACCCACTCGGCGGTGCCCACCGGCACGGTGGACTTGCCGACGATCAGGGCCTTGCGGGTCAGGTGCTGGGCCAGGCTGGTCACCGACGCCTCGACGTACGACAGGTCGGCGCCCATGCCGTCGGCCCGCTGCGGGGTGCCCACGCAGATGAAGTGGACATCACCGAACTCGGCGGTCTCGGCGATGTCGGTGCTGAACCGCAGGCGGCCGGCGGCCAGGTTGCGCCGGAGCAGCTCGTCCAGGCCCGGCTCGTGGATCGGCACCTCGCCGGCGTTCAGCTTGGCGATCTTCTCGGCGTCGACGTCGAAGCCGAGAACGTCGTAGCCCAGTTCGGCGTAGCAGATGGCGTACGTCGCACCGAGGTAGCCGGTGCCGAGGAAGGTCACCCGGGGCCGGGCCGCGCCGGAGGGCGGGGTCACCGCGGCGATGGCCGGCATCGGCTGGGTGTTCGGGTACGGGATCGTCACGCCTGTCTTCTCCGCTCGGACTGGCGGCGCTTCTTTGCGTCGCAATCGGCTGCGGCGCCTGGCCGGGCACCGGTAGGGGACTATTCGTGTGGTCGCCGGTCGGCGTTCGACGCCTGTTACGCAGGAGCCTACGCGGCGGTAAGGAGCACCAGAACCCCGGTCGCTATCCTTCACTCTGCGCGGTCGGCGGTTCATACGGCGCTACAGACTTGCGCATGATAGCGGTGAAGGAGAGGGGCCGACATGGCCGCAGAGCAGTCGTTTGACGTCTACCGGTTGCCCGAGGAGCACGAGGCGATCCGGGAGGCGGTCCGGGAGGTCTGTGCGGCGAAGGTGGCTCCGCACGCCGCCGAGGCGGACGAGACCGGGGAGTTCCCCAAGGCGTCGTACGACGCCCTGCGGGCCGCCGACTTCCACGCCCCGCACATCCCGGTCGAGTACGGCGGTGCCGGTGCGGATGCGCTGGCCACGGCCATCGTGATCGAGGAGGTGGCCCGGGCCTGCGCGTCGTCCTCGCTCATCCCGGCGGTGAACAAGCTGGGCACCATGCCGCTGATCCTGGCCGGCTCCGAGGAGCTGAAGCAGAAGTACCTGACGAAGGTCGCCTCCGGCGACGCGATGTTCTCGTACTGCCTCTCCGAGCCGGAGGCGGGCAGCGACGCCGCCTCGATGACCACGAAGGCGGTCCGGGACGGCGACCACTGGGTGCTCAACGGCGTGAAGCGGTGGATCACCAACGCGGGTGTCTCCGAGTACTACACCGTCTTTGCTGTGACCGATCCCACAGCCCGCTCCCGGGGCATCTCCGCCTTCGTGGTGGAGAAGTCGGACGAGGGCGTCAGCTTCGGCGCGCCGGAGAAGAAGCTCGGCATCAAGGGCTCGCCGACCCGGGAGGTCTACTTCGACAACGTCCGGATCCCGGCCGACCGCATGATCGGGGCGGAGGGGACCGGCTTCGCGACCGCGATGAAGACCCTGGACCACACCCGGGTCACCATCGCCGCCCAGGCCGTGGGCATCGCCCAGGGCGCGCTGGACTACGCCAAGGGCTACATCCAGGAGCGCAAGCAGTTCGGCAAGCCGGTGGCCGACTTCCAGGGCATCCAGTTCATGCTCGCCGACATGGGCATGAAGCTGGAGGCGGCCCGGCAGCTCACGTACGCGGCGGCGGGCAAGTCCGAGCGCGGCGACGCGGACCTGACCTACTTCGGTGCCGCGGCGAAGTGCTTCGCCTCGGACGCCGCCATGGAGATCACCACCGACGCGGTGCAGCTGCTCGGCGGGTACGGCTACACCCGGGACTACCCGGTCGAGCGGATGATGCGGGACGCCAAGATCACCCAGATCTACGAGGGCACCAACCAGGTCCAGCGCATCGT
>JBARAE010000502.1:0-13758 GCA_049791715.1 Micromonospora sp. | reverse complement strand
GTCGGGAACGACTCCGTCGCCACCGCGACGGCCCGGGCGTACGCCGCCTTCGAGGCCGCCGGCGAGCGGGCGCTGTCACCGGCCGTCCGCGACCTGGTCGGACGGCGGCTGGCCGACTGGCGCGGGGAGGAGACCGGCCTGAGTCGACAGTGGTGCGAGCGGCTGGTCACCGAGCTGCCGGAGGCCGACCGGGCAGCCGGTCGGCTCGCGTTGCTGACCGCGCTCGCCTCCGCGCAGGTCGACGAGGAGACGATCCACGAGTTCCGCCGCCACCAGCCCGGCGACACCGCGCTGGTCGAGGCCGCCGCCTGGGCCAGCTACGCCGCCGCCCGCCGGGTGGGCAGCTGGTACGTGCCGGCGGCCCAGCACATCTGACCCGGCACCCGGCCGTGCGCCGGTGGAGGTGGAGAAACCATGCCAACCACAGTGGGCTCGCTGCGCCGGCTGCTGATGACGCCGTCGCTGGCCTCGGTCAGCTTCGCCGGTCGCGGCTTCCCGGTCACGCCCTCGGACGCCACGCGCAGGCTCGAGGCGGTTCCGTACGCGGTCATCTGCGGCTTCGAATGGGCCATCGACGCCCGGGATCAGTGGGAGGTCGAGCGGCGGCTCAGCCTGGTGGAGCCGGAGCAGCGCGGCTTCGCGTACGAGGGGGCCACCATGGCCTTCACCGTGCGGGACGCGACGGGACGCGGTACCCGGACCCGGGACCTGCTGCTCGGTCCGGGCCGGCCGCACATCTTCCTCACCTACATCGGCATCGGGTTCGCCATGGCGCGACTGCCCCGGCCGCTGTGGCGCACGGTGCTGCCCGACCTCACCGGCTCGCCGTACCACCCGACGATGAGCTGGCTCGCCGTCGACGGCTACGGGTTCGACCGGGCCTATTTCGAGACCCGGCGCTGGGTCGACGAGCAGCGACTGCTGCCGGCGTACCCGTGGGAGGGCGACGCCGACTACTTCCCCCGGGCGGTCGACCAGGGCATCGGCCGGGCGTTGTGGTTCATCCACGGCGCCGGCGTGCCGGCGGTCGCCGCGGCGGTGGGCCGCTTCGCCCGCCATCGGCAGGCCGACCTGTGGAGCGGTGTCGGGCTGGCCGCCACGTTCGCCGGCGGCAGCGACGCGGTGGGGATGGCCGCCCTGCGGCGCGCCGCCGGCGAGCACCGCGACCATCTGGCTCAGGGGGCGGTGTTCGCGGCCAAGGCCCGCTCCTACGCCGGCTTCGTGCCGGAGCACAGCGAGGTCGCCGTGGCGGCGCTGGCCGACCTTTCCGTCGAGGCCGCCGCGGTGCTGGCCGACGACGTTGCGGTCAGCTCCGCGGAGGCGGGCCGCGCGCCCGCGTACGAGGTCTGGCGGCAGCGGGTCCGCGCACGGGTCCCGCTGGCCCGCTCGCAGGTCGGCGACTGACCCGCGCGACCAGCCGCCCGCGGTCTCGTGGCCGCAATTATCTGTCGGTGATCCGTCCCTGACCGCCTTCTCCTGCGGATACGGACGGCGGTGAGGGCTGCCCGGATAAAGCATTTCAAAGCGCCTGCGCACGTTTGAAGACGGACCCCCGCAACGGCGAAGAAGACTTCGGATCGGCCCCCTGCAACGATTTGTCGGCACCCACTCTTCATGCCGTTCACCGATGACGGGGGGAGAAGTTGACCAGTGTCCTGCGCGCGCTCCGGCGCCGCATTCTGACGCCCGACGTCTCGGCCACAAGGCTCGATGTGCGGGGGTTCCACCTCAAGAACGAGGCCGCCAGGGAATTGCTGGAAACAATTGGTGGCACCTTCCTGAAGGGATTCGCGCACGCCGCTGAAGCGTCAACGCCGGAGGCGGCGGAGCCATATCTCGACAGAATTCCGTCGCGGTTCCGCGGTTTCGCCCACGAGGGCGCGGCGATGGCCTACGCCGTCCGGGACGGGCTGCCGTTCAGCAGCCGCCGCAACGTCTCGCGGTACCTCGCCGGCGCGGGCGACCCCCACGTCTACATGGCCTACGTCGGGGTCGGCTGGGCGATGGCCCGGCTGCCCCGGATGCGGTGGTCGACGTTGACCGCGCCGGAGCCGCTGCTGCGCTGGCTGGTCCTCGACGGCTACGGCTTCCACCAGGCGTACTTCCACACCCGACGGTACGTGCACGAGCAGTACCGCGAGGAGCGGTTCCCGTGGCCGGCCGAGGGTCCCCGGTGGTACGTCGACCGGGCCATCGACCAGGGCATCGGTCGGGCCCTCTGGTTCGTCGGCGGTACCGACGCGGAGGTGGTCGCGGCACTGATCGAGAGGTTCCCCCGGCACCGGTGGCCCGACCTGTACAGCGGTGCGGGCCTGGCGGCCACCTACGCCGGTGGTGCCGACGAGGGGGAGCTGGTGGCGTTCCGGGACCGTGCGGGGCCATGCCGCCCGCAGGTCGCGCAGGGTTCGGCCTTCGCGGCCTCGGCCCGGGTCCGCGCCGGCCTGGTCGTGCCGCACAACGAGGTCGCGACCCGGGTGTTCTGCGGCATGACGACCGCCGAGGCGTCGCAGGTCTGCGACCGTACCCGCCCGGACGGGCGGGTCACCGGCGATCAACCGGCGTACGAGGTGTGGCGACGGCGCATCGCCGACGAGTTCGTTCCGACGGGAAGGCGTTGAGAAATGTCCCAGACAGTTGGCTGGCTCCGCAGGCAGCTAGCGGGGGTCGTGGCCCTGCTCCTGGTGTTGTCCCTGTTCCTGGTGGCCCGCCTGCCCACGGCGTCCGCCGCGCAGCGGGACGACATGGCGAGCAGGTACGCCTTCGCGCCGACGTCCATCGCGCTGCCCGGCGGTTTCCCCACCCAGACCATCCGCAAGGTGAACAAGGACTACCGGAACATTGCCGCCTGGATCTCCTCGGTCGGCTCCGGGGTGGCCCTGAACGACCTCGACGGCGACGGCCTGGCCAATGACCTGTGCGTCACCGACCCGCGGACCGACCAGGTGTCCATCACGCCGGCACCGGGGTCGGGGGCGGACCGGTACCAGCCGTTCGCGCTGACCAACGGCACGCTGCCGATGAGCCGGACGATGGCCCCGATGGGCTGCGTGCCCGGCGACTTCAACGAGGACGGCCGGATCGACCTGCTGGTCTACCTCTGGGGCCGGACGCCGATCATCCACCTCGCCCGGGCCGACGCGAAGGCGCTCGACGCCGGCGCGTACGAGGCCGTCGAGCTGGTGCCCGGTTCCGGCGGCGGCACCTACACCGGACCACTGTGGAACACCAACACGGCCGCCGTGGACGACTTCGACGGCGACGGGCACGAGGACATCTACCTCGGCAACTACTTCCCGAACGGCCCGGTCCTCGACGACACCAAGGACACCGGCGTCGCGATGAACCACTCGATGTCCAAGGGCCTCAACGGCGGCGAGGACCACGTCTTCCGCTGGACCTCGGGCACCGGCGGCGCCCACCCGACGGTCAGCTACGCCGAGGCCGCGGGCGCGCTGCCCGAGGCCGCGTCCCGGGGCTGGGCGCTGGCGTCCGGCGCCAACGACCTGGACGGTGACCACCTGCCGGAGCTGTACCTGGCGCACGACTTCGGTCCGGACCGGCTGCTCTACAACCGGTCCACCCCGGGCCGGATCTCGTTCGCGCCGGTGGTGGCCCCGCGTGAGCCGTTCGTGCCGAAGTCCAAGCGGGTCGGTGCGGACTCCTTCAAGGGCATGGGCATCGACTTCGGCGACCTCGACGGCGACGGCATGTACGACATGTTCGTCAGCAACATCACCTCCTCGTTCGGCCTGGAGGAGAGCCACTTCGCGTTCATCAACGATGCCCGGGACGCCGCCGACGTCCGCCGGCGGTTCCGCGACGGTGTGGCACCCTTCTCCGACCGCAGCGCCCCGCTGGGCCTGGCCTGGTCCGGCTGGGGCTGGGACGTCAAGCTCGCCGACTTCGACAACAGCGGCAACCTGGTCGTCGCCCAGACCACCGGGTTCGTCAAGGGTGACGTCAACCGTTGGCCCCAGCTCCAGGAGCTGGCGATGAGCAACGACCAGCTGCTGTCCAACCCGCGGTGGTGGCCGCACGTGGTGGCCGGCGACGACATCGGCGGCAGCCAGCGCCTGCACTTCTTCGCCAGGGGCGCGGGCGGTCGGTACACCGACCTGGCGCCCGAGCTCGGCCTCGACGTACCGGTGCCGACCCGCGGTATCGCCGTCGGCGACACCGACGGGGACGGCCGGCTGGACTTCGCCGTCGCCCGGCAGTGGGACGAGCCCGTCTTCTACCACAACGAGAGCCCGTCGCCGGGCGCCTTCCTGGGGCTGCGGCTGATCCGCCCGACGACCCCCGGTGACGACGCCGCCGGCGCCCTGGCCGCCCCCGGCTCCCCGGTGGTGGGTGCGCAGGTGACGGTGCGGACGCCCGACGGTCGGACCCTGCTCGGCCGCGTCGACGGCGGCAGCGGGCACTCCGGCAAGCGCAGCCAGGAGGTGCACATCGGTCTCGGCGCGAACGTCAGCGGTCCGGTGCCGGTCCGCCTGACCTGGCGCGACCGCGCCGGACAGGTACACGAACAGGAACTTCAGCTGAACCCGGGCCGGCACACGATCGCGCTCGGCACCCAGGCCCTGGAGAGGTGACGGACATGGCTGAGACGAAGACCAACCCGCCCCGGCACGACCCCAAGGTGATCAAGGCGCTGCGCAACTTCGCCATCTCGATCACCGTGTTCAACATCCTCGGCTTCACCGTCTTCGGTTTCGAACAGCCCTGGACCTGGCCGTTCGTCGCGCTGCTCACCGGCTACACGGTCGAGATCGGACTGGAGCTCATCGGGGCCCGGGCGGAGGGTCGCCGGCCGCGCTTCCTCGGCAACGGCGTACGCGGCCTGGTGGAGTTCCTCTACCCGGCGCACATCACCAGCCTCGCACTCAACATGCTGATCTACGTCAACGACCGGGTACTCGCGATGATGTTCGGGGTCGCGGTCGCCATCGGCGCCAAATGGATCCTGCGGGCGCCGGTCCGCGGCCGGCTGCGGCACTACATGAACCCGTCCAACCTGGGCATCGCGGTGGTCCTGCTGGTCTTCCCGTGGGCCAGCGTCGCGCCGCCGTACCACTTCACCGAGAACGTGGACGGGGTCGTCGACTGGCTGATCCCCGCGGTCATCATCGTCGGCGGCACCATGATCAACGGGAAGCTGACCGGCCGGATGTGGCTGATCCTGGGCTGGGTGGGTGCCTTCGCCGTCCAGGCCGTCGTCCGGGGCGTCCTGCTGGACACCTCGATCCCCGCCGCGCTGGCCATGATGACCGGCGTCGCGTTCATCCTCTTCACCAACTACATGATCACGGACCCGGGGACGACCCCGTCCCGCCCCGGTCCGCAGCTCGTCTTCGGCGCGTCCGTGGCCGTCGTGTACGGCTTCCTCACCGGCGCCGGCATCGCGTACGGCATCTTCTTCGCCACCGCCTTCGTCTGCCTCGTCCGCGGCGGCTTCCTCTGGTCGCTGCACTTCGTCAACCAGGCCCGCCTCCAGCGTGAGGCCGCCGAACGGGCCGCGCAGCCGCTGTCGCCGGCCCCGCTCACCGTCACGGTCCCCGCGCCGGTCGGTGGCAACCACAGCGCGAAGGAGGCCGTGACAGCATGAGCCGGATCGCCATTGTCGGCATGGCGTGCCGCTACCCGGACGCCACGTCGCCCCGGGAACTCTGGGAGAACGCCCTCGCCGGGCGCCGGGCCTTCCGCCGGCTTCCCGAGGAGCGGATGCGCCTGGAGGACTACTGGGACGCTGATCCCGCCGCGCCGGACCGGTTCTACGCCCGCAACGCGGCGGTGATCGAGGGGTACCAGTTCGACCGGATCGCCTACAAGGTGGCCGGCAGCACGTACCGCTCCACCGACCTCACCCACTGGCTGGCCCTCGACACGGCGGCGCTGGCCCTGGCCGACGCCGGCTTCCCGATGGCCGAGGGGCTGCCCCGCGAGCGCACCGGCGTGGTCGTCGGCAACACGCTGACCGGAGAGTTCTCCCGGGCCAACCAGCTGCGGCTGCGCTGGCCGTTCGTCCGCCGGATGGTCGCCGCCGCGCTCAAGGAGCAGGACTGGGACGACGACCAGCTGGCCACCTTCCTCGACGGCTTCGAGGCGACCTTCAAGGCCCCGTTCCCGGCCGTCGACGAGGACACCCTCGCCGGTGGGCTGTCCAACACCATCGCCGGTCGGATCTGCAACCACTTCGACCTCAAGGGCGGCGGCTACACCGTCGACGGCGCCTGCTCGTCGTCGCTGCTGTCGGTGGCCACCGCCAGCAAGACACTGCTCGACGGCGAGGTCGACGTGGCGGTGGCCGGCGGCGTGGACCTCTCGATCGACCCGTTCGAGATCATCGGGTTCGCCAAGACCGGCGCGCTCGCCCGGCGCGAGATGCGCGTGTACGACCGCGGCTCCAACGGCTTCTGGCCCGGCGAGGGCTGCGGCATGGTGGTGCTGATGCGGGAGCAGGACGCCCGCGCTGCCGGGCACCGGATCTACGCCACCATCGCCGGCTGGGGCATCTCGTCGGACGGCAAGGGCGGCATCACCCGGCCGGAGGTCAGCGGCTACCAGCTCGCGCTGCGCCGGGCGTACGACCGGGCCGGCTTCGGCATCGAGTCGGTGGGCCTGTTCGAGGGCCACGGCACCGGCACGGCGGTCGGGGACGCCACCGAGCTGCAGGCCCTGTCCCTGGCCCGGCGTACCGCCGACCCGGCGGCCCCGCCGGCCGCGATCAGCTCGATCAAGGGCATGATCGGCCACACCAAGGCGGCCGCCGGGGTGGCCGGCCTGATCAAGGCCGCAATGGCGGTGCACCACCAGGTGCTGCCGCCGGCGATCGGCTGCATCGACCCGCACGAGCTGCTCACCGAGGAGTCCGCGCCGCTGCGGGTGCTGCGCAAGGCCGAGCCGTGGCCGACCGGCACGCCGGTGCGGGCCGGTATCACCGCCATGGGCTTCGGCGGCATCAACACCCACATCGTGCTCGACCGGTCGGACCCGCCGCGGCGGGTCGCGTTCGACACCCGCACCCGGGCGCTGGCGTCCTCGGCGCAGGACGTGGAGCTGCTGGTCGCCGACGGCGCCACCGCAGAGGAGTTGCGCGAGCGGCTGCAGCGTCTGGTCGACTTCGTGCCCGGCCTCGCCTACGCCCAGCTCGCCGATCTGGCCGCGACGCTGCACCGGGAACTGCGCGACCTGCCGTACCGGGCGGCCGTGGTGGTGTCCTCCCCGGAGGACGCCGAACGGCAGCTGCTGCGGGTGTGCCGGGCGTTGGACGCCGGCGAGACGACGCTGTTCGCCCCGGACGGCCGGGCGTTCCTCGGCCACGCCAGCGGGCCGGGGCGGATCGGCTATCTCTTCCCGGGGCAGGGCTCCGGCAGGGGCACCAGCGGTGGCGCGCTGCGCCGGCGCTTCGCCGAGGCGGAGGAGGTCTACCTCGCGGCCGACCTGCCCACGGCCGGCGACATGGTGGCGACCGCGGTCGCCCAGCCGCGCATCGTCACCGGGTCGCTCGCGGGCCTGCGCGCCCTGTCCACGCTCGGCGTGGAGGCCACCGTCGCGGTGGGCCACAGCCTCGGCGAGATCTCCGCGTTGCAGTGGGCCGGCGCGATGGACGAGGAGGGCCTGCTGCGGGTCGCCAGCGTCCGGGGCCGGACGATGGCCGAGCACAGCGCGTCGGGCACCATGGCCGGCGTCCACGCCTCCCCGGACAGGGTGACCGGCCTGATCAGGGACCTGCCCGTGGTCATCGCCGCCTACAACGGGCCGGAGCAGACCGTCATCGCCGGTACGACGGAGGCCGTCGAGGCGGCCGGCCACCGGGCCGAGGAGGCCGGTGTCGACTGGGCCCGGCTGTCGGTGTCGCACGCCTTCCACTCACCACTGGTGGCGCCGGCCGCCGACGCGCTCGGCCAGCGGCTGGCCGGGGAGCGGTTCGACCCGATCGCCCGGCGGGTGATCTCCACCGTCACGGGGGAGATGCTGCCGGCGCACATCGACGTGCCGTCGCTGCTGCGCCGGCAGATCACCGACCCGGTGCTGTTCACCCAGGCGGTGGCCCTCGCCGCCAAGGACATCGATCTGTTCGTCGAGGTGGGCCCGGGTACCGTGCTCAGCGGGCTGGCGTCCGCCGCCACCGACGTACCGGCCGTCGCCCTGAACACCGACGACGAGTCGCTGGCCGGGCTGCTGCGGGTGGTCGGCGCGGCGTACGTGGTGGGGGCCGCCGGCGTTCACACGGCGTTGTTCGACGGCCGGCTCATCCGGCCGCTGCAGGTCGGCGCGGAGTTCTCGTTCTTCGCCAGCCCGTGCGAGTCCGCCCCGGCGGTGAGCGTGCGGGGCGGCTCCGGTGGGACGACCGTGGCCCCGGCGGCGCAGACCGGCACACCGGCGAGCACACCGGACGAGTCCAGCCTGGACCTGCTGCGCCGCCTCACGGCCGAGCGGGCGGAGCTGCCGCTGGACATGGTGCACGAGGACAGCAGACTGCTGGACGACCTGCACCTCAGCTCGATCACCGTCGGGCAGGTGGTCAACCAGGTCGCCCAGCAGCTGGGCGTACCGGCGACCCAGGCGCCGACCAACTTCGCCACCGCGACGGTGCGGGAGCTGGCCGACTCGCTGGCCGAGCTGATCGGGACCGGGCGGGCCGGAGACACCGGCACGCCGCAGGTCGTGGCTGGGGCGGCCGCCTGGGCCCGCCCCTTCCGGGTCGACCTCGACGAGCTGCCGGTGCCGGCGCGGGCCGCGGCCGAGGACGACGGCCGGTGGCAGGTGTTCGCACCGGCGGACAGCCGGCTCGCCGAGGCGCTGCGTGCGGCGCTGGAACGGGGCAACGTCGGCGCCGGCGTGCTGGTCTGCCTGCCGGACGACTGCACCGAGGACGCCCTGGAGCTGGCGCTGCAGGGCGGCAAGGTGGCCGCGACGGGTGCCGCCGGGGACCGGTTCGTGCTGGTCCAGCACGGGCGCGGTGCGGCCGGCCTGGCCAAGACCCTGCACCTGGAGACGCCACGGCTGCGCACCACCGTGGTGCACCTGCCGGCCGGCGTGGACCCGGACACGGCCGGCGACCGGGTGGTGGCCGAGGTGGCCGCCACGGTCGGTTTCTCGGAGACGTACCACGACGAGGCCGGCGGCCGGCGGGTGCCGACCCTGCGTCCGATGCCGGTACGCCCGGCCCGTACCGGCCCGCCGCTGGACGGGAGCGACGTCCTGCTGGTCACCGGTGGAGGTAAGGGCATCACCGCCGAGTGTGCCCTGGTGCTGGCCGGGGACACCGGTGCCCGGCTGGCCGTGCTCGGCCGTTCCGACCCGGCCCAGGACGCCGAACTCGCGGCCAACCTCCGCCGGATGACCGACTCCGGCGTGCGGGTGCACTACGTCCGGGCCGACGTGGCCGACGCCGGGCAGGTGCGCCGCGCGGTCGACGAGGTGAGCCGGGAGCTGGGACCGGTCACCGCGGTGCTGCACGGCGCCGGCCGCAACGAGCCGACCGCGCTGGCCAACCTCGACGCCGCGGCGTTCCGGCGGACCTTCGCCCCGAAGATCGACGGCCTGCGAGCGGTGCTCGACGCGGTGGACCCGGCCCGGCTGCGGCTGCTGGTGACGTTCGGCAGCATCATCGGCCGGGTCGGCCTGCGCGGCGAGGCGCACTACGCCACGGCCAACGAGTGGCTGGCCGACCTCACCGAGGACGTCGCCCGCCGGTACCCCCGCTGCCGCAGCGTCTGTCTGGAGTGGTCGGTCTGGTCCGGCGTCGGGATGGGGGAGCGACTGTCCGTGGTGGAGGGTCTCTACCGCGACGGCATCACCCCGGTCTCTCCCGACCAGGGGGTGGCGGTGCTACGCCGGGTGCTCGCCGACCCGGACGCGCCGACCGTGGTGGTGGTGAGCGGCCGGGCCGAGGGCATCGACACGGTCCAGCGGGACGAGCCGGGGCTGCCGCTGCTGCGGTTCCTCGAGAAGCCGCTGGTCCGGTACCACGGCGTGGAGCTGGTCACCGAGGCCGAGCTGAGCGCCCGCACCGACCTCTACCTGGCCGACCACCTGCTGGACGGCAACCTCCTCTTCCCGGCGGTGTTCGGGATGGAGGCGATGGCGCAGGTGGCCACCGCCGTCACCGGCCGCACCTCCGTGCCGGTGATCGAGCAGGTCGAGTTCCTCCGGCCGATCGTGGTGCCGCCCGAGGGCAGCACGACGATCCGGATCGCCGCCGTGGTCACCGACGACGACGAGGTGACGGTGGCGATCCGCAGCGCCGAGACCGGGTACGCCGCCGACCACTTCCACGCCCGGCTGCGGTTCACCGACGCCGCCGTGCCGGACGGCCCGCCCAGGCAGGTCGTCGCCGGCCTGCCGGACGTCCCGCTGGACCCGGCCCGGGACCTCTACGGCGACACCCTGTTCCAGGGTGGCCGGTTCCACCGGCTGCGCCGCTACCACCGCGCCGCCGCGAAAGCCGTCGACGTCGACGTGGCGGTGCGGGACGCCGGGGACTGGTTCGCCGGCTACCTGCCGGGGGAACTGCTGCTCGGCGACCCCGGCATGCGGGACGCGCTGATGCACGGCAACCAGGTCTGCGTACCGGACGCCACGCTGCTGCCCGCCGGGATCGAGCGGGTCCAGGTCGCGCCGGACGTCCTCGGCAGCCAGGAAGAGCTGCGGTTCTGCGCCACCGAGCGGAGCCGCGACGGCGACACGTACGTCTACGACATCGCGGTACGCACCGCCGCCGGCGAGGTCGTCGAACGCTGGGACGGGCTGCGGCTGCGGGCGGTGCGCCGTACCGACGGGCGCGGGCCGTGGGTGGCCCCGCTGCTCGGGCCGTACCTGGAGCGGTCGCTGGACGACCTGCTCGGCTCACGCGTGGCGGTCGGCGTGGAACCGGACGGGCCGGGCGACGGCGAGCCGCGCCGGGCGCGTACGGCCCTCGCGGCGGGCCGCGCACTCGGCGGCCCGACCGAGGTCCGGTACCGGCCGGACGGGCGCCCGGAGGTTGACGGCGACCGGACCCTCTCCGCGTCCCACGGCGCCGGGGTGACCCTGTGCGTCGCGGGCGCCGGCACGCTGGGCTGCGACGTCGAGGTGGTGGTCGGGCGGGACCCGGAGGCGTGGAGCGCGCTGCTCGGGCCGCACCTGGGCCTGGCCGAGCTGATCGCGGCGGAGACCGGCGAGGGCCTGGACTGGGCGGCGACCCGGGTGTGGGCCGCGGTCGAGTGCCTGCAGAAGGCGGGCCAGCCGCCGCATTCGCCGCTCACCCTCACGCCGGCCCGGCGCGGGACGTGGCTGGTCCTCGGCTCCGGCCACCTGCGCGTCGCCAGCGTGGTCACGCGCCTGCGGGACGTGCCGGAACCGGTCGTGTTCGCGGTCCTCACCGACGGGTGGTCGCAGTCATGAACAGGTACTTCGAGATCCTGCACACGGTCGGATTCGAGGAGACCAACATCGTCGGGAACGTCTACTACGTCAACTACCTGCGCTGGCAGGGGCGATGCCGGGAGATGTTCCTGAAGCAGCGGGCGCCGGAGGTGCTGGCCGACCTCCAGGCCGACCTGAAGCTGTTCACGCTGAAGGTGGACTGCGAGTTCTTCGCCGAGATCACCGCCTTCGACGAGCTGTCCGTCCGGATGCGCCTGGTCGACCTCGCCCAGACCCAGCTGGAGTTCAGCTTCGACTACGTACGGCTCGACCCCGGGGGCGGCGAGACGCTGGTCGCCCGGGGCCGGCAGCGGGTGGCGTGCATGCGCGGCCCGAACAACCGCACGGTGCCCACCCGGGTGCCGGAGCCGCTGATCCGGGCGCTGGAGCCGTACACGCCGGCGCGGGTCTGAGAAAGCGGGTGAGGCACCATGAACGGCACATCCACCACCTCCGGAGGGGTCACCGACCCTGCCCTGCTGCGGTCCGCCTTCGGGGCGTTCGCCACCGGGGTCACCGTGGTGACCGTCGGCGGCGGCCGGCCGCACGGCATGACCGCCAACTCGTTCACGTCCGTCTCGCTCGATCCGCCGCTCGTCCTGGTCTGCGTCGATCGCGGGGCGGTCATGCACGAGAACCTCACCCTGGCCGGGTGTTTCGGGGTTTCCGTGCTGGCCGCCCATCAGGAGGAGGTGGCCCGGCACTTCGCCAACCGGTCCCGCCGCCTGGGGCGGTCCGAGTTCGACCCCGTGGACTGGCTGCCCGGCCCGCTCACCGGGGTACCCCTCATCGACGGCGCGGTCGCCCGCTTCGAGTGCGAGCTGTGGCGCGGCTACGACGGCGGTGACCACACCATCTTCCTGGGCAACGTGCTGTCGCTGGGGCGGCGGACCGACGAGGACGCGCTGCTCTTCGTCAACGGCCGGTTCCGCCGCACCAGCCCGGTGGTGGCGCCGAGCGAGGTGACGACGTGACGCTCACCCCGACCCGACGGGTACCGCCCGGTCCGCCGGCCCGGTCCGCGCCGGTCCTGCTGTGGAAGCTGGCCCGGGACCGGCTCGGCCTGATGTCCCGGGCGGCGACCGAGTACGGCGACGCCGTGCGGATCGCCATCGGCCCGAAGGTGCTGCTCTTCTTCAACCACCCGGACCACGCCAAGCACGTGCTCGCCGACAACCCGGCCAACTACCACAAGGGACTCGGCCTGGCCCAGGCCAGGCGGGCGCTCGGCGACGGCCTGCTGACCAGCGAGGGCGACCTGTGGCGCAAGCAGCGCAAGGTGATCCAGCCGGTCTTCCAGCAGCGACGGATAGCCGGGCAGGCCGGGGTGGTCGCGGCGGAGGCGGCGAAGCTGGTGACGCGGCTGCGGACGTACGAGGGCCGGGGGCCGGTGGACGTGACCCGGGAGATGACCGGGCTGACCCTCGGCGTGCTGGGCCGTACCCTGCTCGACGCCGACCTCGACCGGTTCACCCTGCTGGGCCACTCGTTCGAGGCGATGCAGGACCAGGCCATGTTCGAGATGGTCTCGATGGGCATGGTGCCGATGTGGGTCCCGCTGCCGCACCAGCTGCGGTTCCGGCGGGCCCGCGCCGACCTGCAGCGGATCGTGGACCGGTTGGTGGCCGAGCACCCGGGACGCCGGGACGCCGACGACGCGCTGTCCCGGTTGATCGAGTCGACCGGCCGGGAGAGCGACCCCCGGGTGAGCCGGAAGCGGATGCGGGACGAGCTGGTGACCCTGCTCCTGGCCGGCCACGAGACCACGGCCAGCACGCTGAGCTGGACGTTCCACCTGCTCGACGAGCATCCGCAGGTGTGGCAGCGGGTGCACGAGGAGGCCACGGAGGTGCTCGGCGACCGGCTGCCGGTCTACGAGGACCTGCACCGGTTGCGGTACACCTCGATGGTCATCGAGGAGGTCATGCGGCTGTACCCGCCGGTGTGGATGCTGTCCCGGCTCGCGCAGGCGGACGACCTGGTGGGCGGCTACCACGTACCGGCCGGGACGGACGTGCTGGTGTGCCCGTACACGCTGCACCGGCACCCGGCGTTCTGGGAGGAGCCGGACCGGTTCGACCCCACCCGGTTCGACCCGGCCCGGTCGGTGCACCGGCCCCGTTACGCCTACCTGCCCTTCGGGGCCGGTCCGCGGTTCTGTGTGGGCAACAACCTGGGAATGATGGAAGCGGCGTTCGTGTTGGCGATGGTCGCCCGGGAGCTGCGGCTGACGAAGGTTCCCGGCTACCGGGTGGTGCCGGAGCCGATGCTCTCGCTGCGGGTGCGCGGCGGTCTCCCGGTGACGGTGCACGCGGCAGGGCGGTGAGCCTGCCGGTCAGGCGGCGACCC
>JBARAE010000501.1:0-4034 GCA_049791715.1 Micromonospora sp. | reverse complement strand
GACCGGGCCGAGCCCCGGGCCGTGGCCGAACGCCAGCGCCCGGCCGGTGGACCGACTGCTGCGCACCGGGATCCGAATCGGGGACGACGAGCTGCTGCTCAGCCCGTCCACCGACCACATCGTCGACACCAGCTGGTTCGACACCCGTACGGGGCGCTACCACCGACTGTCCGAGGACGAAGACTTCCGCTCGGCCCTCGGCGGCGACCGGGCCCTGCCGTTCTACGAGGTACGCGAGCGCCCCGCCCCCGACGGCCGGCTGGTCACCTACGGCTTCGCCTCGACCCGGGTCGCCCGGGCCACCATCGCGCAGCCGGGATACCCGACCACCACCCTCACCCTCGCGCCGTGGGGTGGGACGACTGACGACACGCTGTTCTGGGCCGCGCGGCCCGGCCGCCCCATGACCGCGGAGATGTCGGACGGGCAGCGGGCGGTCTGCACTCTCTACGACCAGGCGGGGCGGGAGATCGCCCGGCTGGTGCTGGCCGAGCCTCGGTCCCGGTCGATGGACGGCTGACGGCCACCGGTAACGCGATCAGCGCAGGCCCAGGGCCGCGCCGAGCCGGTCGAGGAAGCGGCGGTCAGCCGGGCTGGAGTCGCCGCCGACCGAGGCGCGACAGACCCGGGCCGCCACCGACTGCACCCACTGCCGGTACGCAGCCGAGTCGGCGGGGTCGGCCCGCCGCTGCAGCACCCGTACGGCCGCTCGGCAGGCGGCCAGCAGGTCCACCATGTCGGTGAGGCGCTCGTCCCGGGCCGAGCTCCCGTCGTGGCGGGCGTAGATGGCGGAGACCACCGACCGGACGAGGTCACTGTCGAAGGCCCGGCCGGCCGCCACGGCGTCGAGACCGGCGAGCCCGGCGCTCACGCCTCGGGGCGGGCGCCCAGGGCCGGGCGAGGCGGCGGCGACGAGGACCCGACCCGGCAGGTCGGTCAGCAGATCCCACTCCGCCGCGGAGTAGACGGCGGTGGTCATCGGTGCGGCACGGCGTCCGGCAGAGGGCGGCTCTCCGGCGACGGAGTGGCTCATGGGGACCTCCGGCGTCAGCATATGCCCCGCATCGCCGAACGGGCCCCCTCCCCACCAGAACGGCGGGGCGAGGGGCCCTTCGCGTACGTCGGCGGTCAGCGCGGCTCGGGGAAGCTCGGCCGCTCCGGGTCGACGCCCTCGGGGACTGCGGCGGCCGCGTACTCCTTCTTCGGCACCATGACCTTGCGGCGGAACACGCAGACCAGCGTGCCGTCCTGGTTGTAGCCGCGGGTCTCCACCGCGACCACGCCGCGGTCCGGCTTGGAGGCGGACTCCCGCTTGTCCAGCACCGTCGTCTCGCCGTAGATGGTGTCGCCGTGGAAGGTCGGCGCCACGTGCCGCAGCGACTCGATCTCCAGGTTGGCGATCGCCTTGCCGCTGACATCCGGCACCGACATGCCGAGGAGCAGCGAGTAGATGTAGTTGCCGACCACGACGTTGCGCTTGAACTGGCTCGCCGACTCGGCGTAGTGCGCGTCCATGTGCAGCGGGTGGTGGTTCATGGTGAGCAGGCAGAAGAGGTGGTCGTCGTACTCGGTGACCGTCTTGCCCGGCCAGTGCCGGTAGACCGCGCCGACCTCGAACTCCTCGTAGTAACGGCCGAACTGCATCCTTGTCCCCTTCGACGGGCGGCGATGGAGTTCGGCACAGCATGCCTTACCGCTTGTTAAGGCGACGCCGGGGACGCGGGTGATGCGGAAATGTCACACCGGCGACAACCGGGGGGAGACGCAATGAGCGGCGGGGCCCTCCCCGGCACCCGCCGCCCACGCTCTGATGCGACAGATTCTGCCGTACGGCGACACACGCCGGACAGAGACCGACGTCACATTTATCTTTTTGTAACACTACCCACCGTCATCGACGACGGCCGGCCGCGCGATCTCTGCAGATGGAATTGGTGCTTGTCAACCGGCAACTTGCTCATTTGCGCCAGTCCGTCACGGCGATCTTTTTGGAAGCGCTCCCATCACAGCTCGTCACTCGCCGCCCATGGCGATGGGAACGCAGCGAAGATGCGAGAGAGATTTCGTTCGATCAGTTTCCGCGTCACCGGAGCGCTGCGGAGAGTTTCGACACGCTCGCGACGGGAATTCGACGGCACCCGCCCAGGTTTACAAGGACGTTAGGCAATCCGCGCTGATCGGAGAGTGCAATGGCAACGGTTGAGCTGACCACGGCCAACTTCGACGAGGTGACCGAGAGCGACGGCATCGTTCTGCTCGACTTCTGGGCCGACTGGTGCGGGCCCTGCAAGCGATTCGCCCCGGTCTACGAGCGCTCGTCGGAAAAGCACCCGGACATCGTCTTCGGCAAGATCGACACTGAGGCGCAGCAGGAGTTGGGCGCCAAGTTCGACATCCGCTCGATCCCGACGGTGATGGCGATCAAGGACGGCGTGATCGTCTACAACCAGCCGGGCGCCCTGCCGGAGTCGGCGCTGGAGAACCTCATCGACCAGGTCGAGAAGCTCGACATGGACGATGTCCGCAAGCAGATGGCCGAACACAAGCACTGATCCACCACCGCTCCGGCGCCGGCCGGGTCCCGCTCGGGGGCCCGGCCGTCGTCGTCTCCGGGGCCCCACACTGACCGGTCCGGCTTCGTCGACGGCGATACGGCCGGTGACATGTGGACGACGGAAGGACACCTCATCGGTGCCCCCGTCCCGTATCGTCCGAACCAAATGGGGACCCTCACCAGCCGTGGGCGCGCGGTACGGCTCACCGCCACCGCGCTCGGCTTCGGCCTGCTCCTGACCGGGACCGTACGCGGCACCGACGACGACTTCCCGTTCGGGCCGTTCCGGATGTACTCGACCTCGGAGCCCGCCGACGCGCCCGCCCCCGACACCCGGGTGGAGGGAGTGGACCACACCGGCGCCGTGGTCGACCTGGGGCAGGACGCCACCGGCATCCGCCGGGCGGAGATCGAGGGCCAGCAGGGCCGCTACGCCGGCGACCCGGCGCTGCTACGGCAGGTCGCAGACGCGTACGCCGCGCGGCACCCGGGCGCCCCGGAGCTGGTGGAGGTCCGCATCGTCGTCCGCTGGTACGACATCCAGGGCGGCCGCCCGACCGGCCGATGGACCGACGAGACCGCCGTACGCTGGCAGGCGACCCGATGACCGGCTGGCTCACCGAGGCCGTTCCCCGAGGCCGGGTGGCCGCCTTCCGTACCCTCGTCTATCTCTTCGTCGCCGCCGACCTGGTCGTCTTCACACCCTGGGTGCGTACCCGGGTCGGCGTGCCCGGGGAGCTCTACCAGCCGCTGCTGGTCGGCCGGCTGCTCCCCCTGCCGACCCCCACCCCGGCGCTGGTCGGGGTGATCTTCTGGGCCCTGCTGCTGCTGGCCCTGCTCGCCGCGACCGGCCGGGCGCCCCGACTGCTCGGCTGGGCGGTCTTCGCGCTCTACCTCGAGTGGATGATCATCGCGATGAGCTACGGCAAGGTCGACCATGACCGGTTCGGGCTGCTCGTCGCGCTGGCCGCTCTCCCCACCGCCGGCCGCGCCCGGCACGGCGACCTCCGCCGGTCCGAGGCCGGCGGGTGGGCCCTCCGGGTCACCCAGATCGCGGTGATCTGCACGTACTTCCTGGCGGCCTGGGCGAAGTTCCGCTTTGGCGGCCTGGACTGGGCGACCGGGTCGGTGCTGGCCCGAGCGATCATCCGGCGTGGCACCGACCTGGCCGACCTGATCGCCCAGGTGCCCCACCTGCTGATCGTCGCCCAGTTCGGCATCCTCGCGTTCGAGCTGCTCAGCCCCGTCGTGTTCGTGCTGCCCGAACGGTGGCGGCCGGCCACCATCGGCTTCTTCTACTCGTTCCACCTGGCGACCATCGCGACGATCACCATCTCCTTCGCTCCCCACCTGGTGGCGATGACCAGCTTCCTGCCGCTGGAGCGCGTCCGCCCGTTGGTCTGGGCCCGCCGGCTGGTGGCCCGGCACCGGAGCGCCGCAGGTCCGCACGACGATGCTGCGCCGGCCACCCCGCTCGGCG
>JBARAE010000500.1:0-11379 GCA_049791715.1 Micromonospora sp. | reverse complement strand
TGAACGCCTTCCTCAAGTCGGTGACCGCCGCGGTCACCGTGGACCAGGGCTTTTCGTTGGTCGACGTGGCGGTCCAGTTCCGGAATCTGCGCGGTGAGAATCTGACCTTCGTCACCAGCCCGAACGGTGGCAGTGCAACCGTCAACGGTGAATCGGTCGTGGTCTCCGACCGGGAAAAGGCGCTGGCGATGTACCGGGCAATGTCGACGGACACCATGGCCGACTGGGTCCGGGCGAACCAGCCCACCCGGGAATCCACCGACGGCAACTGACAGTCTTCGACAGCCGTCATCATCGGTCGTGGTTTGGCGCGCGCCAATCCCAGTCTCGCCAACCGCCGCTCGGTCGCATTATCTGGACGTTTGGGTGATCCTCGGCAACGAGTGTGGGACAGCTGGAAATTACACCCGGGTGAGGTCGCCAGATCGGAAGCGTGTTTGTAAAGTGGTGCCACCGCCCCTGATAACGCGACCTGGAGTATGCATGCCGGTTCAGACCCGCCGTCGCCCTCCGTCGCCGGATCCCGCCGCACCCATCGGCGGGATCTCCGCAGTCGTACCACCACCTCCCAGGAACGGCGGGAAGCGCAGCACTGGCACCCCGGGGAAGCGGCCCCGACGCAAGGATCCGCTCTGGGCCCGGCTCACAGTGATCATTGGCGCGGTGCTGATGATGACCAGCGGCACCGCGATCGCCGGCAGCAAGGCGTTGATCGACCAGGCCACCGGTAGCATCGACCAGCGCAACCTGCTCGGCGACGCGGGAAAGTCGGACGCCGAGGGCGGCGCCAACCTGGACGGCCCGATCGACATGCTGCTGCTCGGCGTGGACGCCCGGAAAAGCTGGGACGCCGATGACGTTCGCGCGGACAGCATCATCGTCCTGCACATCCCGGCCACGCACGACCAGGCATACCTGATCTCCATCCCCCGGGACACCGAGGCGCGGATCCCGGCCTTCAAGAAGACCGGCTACCGGGGCAGCACTAGCAAGATCAACGCAGCCTTTCAAGCAGGCGCCCAGAACGGCGGCGGCTGGGAGGGCGGCGCCCAACTGATGGCACAGACGATCAAGGGAATGACCGGGGTCAGTTTCGACGGCGCCGCGATCATCAACTTCGGTGGCTTCAAGAAGATCATTGAGGCCCTCGGCGGCGTACGGATCTGTGTCAAGCAGGAGGTCGAGTCGTACCACATGTCATACGTCGACGGCAAGCCGATGTTGAACGCGGACGCCAAGAAGACCGGCAAGCAGAGGACCCCGGTGGTACACAAGAAGGGCTGCCAGGAGATGGAGGGCTGGGCGGCGCTGGACTACTCCCGCCAGCGGTACGGCCTGGAGAAAGGCGACTACGACCGCCAGCAGAACCAGCAGCAGCTGATCAAGGCGATGGCCCGGAAGGCCACCCAGAACGGCACGCTGACCAACCCGATCAAGCTGAACAAGCTGATCCAGGCGGCCGGCAAGGCGTTCATCCTGGACACCGGCGGGGTCCCGATCGACGACTTCATCTACACGATGAAGGGGGTCAGCGGGAACGACCTGACCATGCTGCGTACCAACGGTGGCACCTTCAACACCCGGTCCGACGGCACGGAAGGGCTCAACCAGGTGACCCTGGACATGTTCAAGGCGGTCAAGGAGGACAAGCTCGGCGAGTTCGTTTACGCCAACCCGAGCGTCCTCTCCACCCGCAAGTGACCCGGTGACCCGGCGGTAGCTGCGGCGAAGCGGCCACCGCCGGGTGTCCCGGCCCGTAGCCTGACGTGAGCAGGTCTCACGTCACGGTTGCGGGAGGGGTGTCACGTCCAGGCCAGCACGGACCAGGAGCGGGCGGGCCGGACGAGGTGCCCGCTGGCCACGGTTCCTGCTCGGCGGTGGGCTCGCCCTGATCCTGCTCGCCGCGCTCGCCGTCACCGGGCTGCACTGGCTCACCAACCGGTACGACGGTGCGGTGGCCAAGGAGCAGTTGCTCGACCCGAGCGCCCGGCAGAGGCGGACCGACCTCTCCGGAGCGCTCAACTACCTCCTGGTCGGCTCCGACCACCGGGCCGGTGCCAGCGCGGAGGACCAGCGCTCGGACAGCATCCTCATCGTGCACGTACCGGCCGGCATGCGGCAGGCGTACCTCATCTCGATCCCCCGGGACCTGCTGGTCGCCATCCCACCCGCACCCGGCTTCGGCGGCGGGCAGGACAAGATCAATGCGGCGTACGAGCACGGCGGCGGAGGTGAGGCGGGCACCCGGCTGCTCTCCGCGACCCTCACCCGGCTCACCGGCATCCGCTTCGACGGCGCGGCGCTGGTCGACTTCTCCGGCTTCAAGCAGGTCATCGACCTACTCGGCGGCATCCGGATGTGCGTGGACACCCCGGTCCGCTCGATCCACACGAAGACCCTCTATACCCCGGGCTGCCAGCAGATGGACGGCGCCCGGACCCTCGACTACGTGCGCCAGCGGTACGACCTGCCCGGCGGGGACTACGACCGGCAGCGGCACCAGCAGCAGATGCTCCGGGCGGTGCTGGACAAGGCGGGCGAGACGCATCTGCGCAACGATCCGGTGAAACTCGACCAGGTGCTCCGCGCGGTCGGCGGCTCGCTGACCGTGGACACCAACGGCGTACCGGTGGAGGACCTGGCTCTCGCGCTCCGGTCGCTGCCCCCGGACGCGCTGCGCGGGGTGCAGGTCCCCTCGTACCCGCAGACCATCGACTCGGTCTCCTACGTGATGCTCGACAACGGGGGCGGGGGGCTCTTCGACGCCCTTCGCGGCACCCGGATGTCGGAGTGGGCCGGCGCCAACCCCCGCTGGGTCACCCGGCTCTAGGCCGGCGGTGCGGCTAGGCTTGGTAGCCGTGTTCGGACCCCAGGTTCCCAGCGTGCCAGCGTCGGCCGTGCCCGACGACATCTACCTGCTCGACGTCCGGGAGGACGACGAGTGGAAGGCCGGCCACGCGCCGGATGCCCACCACCTGCCGATGATGGAGCTGCCCGCCCGGCTGGCGGACGTGCCGAACGACCGGGAGGTGGCGGTGATCTGCCGCTCCGGCGGACGTTCGGCGCAGGTGGTGGCCTACCTCATGCGCAACGGCTGGGATCAGGTGCGCAACGTCGACGGTGGGATGGGCGAGTGGGCCGCCGCCGGCCGACCGGTGGTCACCGACGACGGGCAGCCGGGCCGGGTCGTCTAGGACCGACCCGCATGGCCGACCCCCTGGTCTTCGCCCACCGCGGCTCCTCGTACGACCTGCCTGAGCACACCCTCGCCGCGTACCTGCGCGCCCTCGACGAGGGCGTCGACGGGCTGGAGTGCGACGTCCGGCTGACCCGCGACGGGCACCTGGTCTGCGTGCACGACCGGCGGCTGGACCGCACCAGCAACGGGCACGGGCTGGTGAGTGCGCGTACCCTCGCCGAACTGGAGACCCTCGACTTCGGCTCCTGGCACCCCGGCGGGGTGCCCGCCGACGGGGACGAGCCGCTCGACGAGTCACACACGCGGCTGCTCACCCTGGAACGGCTGCTCGAAGCGGTGCTGGCCGCCGGCCGGCCGGTCCGGCTGCTGATCGAGACCAAGCACCCCGTCCGGTACGGGCGGGACGTGGAACGCCGGCTGGTCGCCCTGCTGCGCCGGTACGGGCTGACCGAGCCGAAACCGGACGACCTCGTACAGGTCACCGTGATGTCCTTCGCCCCGGTCGCGGTACGCCGGATCCGCGACCTCGCCCCCGCGTTGCCGACGGTGCTGCTGCTGGAGGTGCTGCCGCGCTGGCTGCGGCTGGGCCGGCTGCCCTTCGGCACCCGGATCGCCGGACCGGGGATCGCCCTGGTCCGGGCCCGGCCGCAGCTCCTCCCCGCACTGCGGGCGGCCGGCAATCAGGTCTACGTCTGGACGGTCAACGAGCCGGAGGACCTGGAGCTGGTCCTTGACGCCGGGGTGGACGGGATCATCACCGACCGTCCGGCCCGGACCCTGGCCCGGCTGGGCCGCTGACCATCGCCCCGCCGGAGCGACCCGGGTCGCGTCCACCCGGTGGTCGGCCGGGGCCGCCCGGCCGGGGGTGTCGACGGAACGGTCGGGGGGGCACACTCGGGACATGCCGGAGCGCACCGACTTCCCCGCCCTCATCACCGGCCACACCACCGTGATCAAGATGATCAACTCCGGGGACGCCGGGCTGCCCGTCCTCACCCAGCTGCTGCGGGTGGTCCAGCCGGCGATCGGCGCGGCGAGCCTGGCGTTCGTCGAGTTCGCTCCCACCGGCGGTCGGGTGATCGCGGCGACCGGGGCCTCCGACTGGATCATCGGCCGGCCGCTGCCCGCCGCCGACCCGGCCACCGTCTGCCTCCTCTCCGGCCCCCCGGTACGCCAGGTTCGGGTCGACTCGATCCCCGGTGCGCTCGCCGACGAGCTGGCCGCCCGGGGACTGCGGCGGATGATCGTGGCCCGCGCCGAGATCGGCGGATTGACCGTCGGCAGCCTCCACGCGCTGTACCACGACGGTGACCCGGAGGACACCTCCCAGCACGCCGTCGTCGGCTACGTCGCCTCCTGCATCGCCCACATGTACGGCGACCAGACCGGCCTGCCGGTGCACGGTGACGGGCCGGTCGTGGCGGCGCTCGCCGACGGGCTCGCCGTGGTGGACCGGGAGCACCACGTCCGGCTCTGGAACCCGGCCGCCGCCCAGGTGACCGGCCGTCCCGCCACCGAGGCGCTGAACCGGCCGCTGCCCTTCCCGCTGCCCCCGTCCGGGCAGGTGCTCGACCATCGGCTGCCCGACGGCCGCTGGCTGCGCATCACCTCCGGGGAACTGCCCGGTCCGGGAACCCTGCGCGTGGTGACATTCCGGGACATCACCGACCAACAGCGGCGCGACCACGACCGGGACCTCTTCGTGGCCGTGACCAGCCACGAGCTGCGTACGCCGGTCACCGTGATCAAGGGGTACGCGGACACCCTGACCGACCACTGGGAGTCGCTCAGCGACGACGACCGCCGACAGGCCGCCCGGATCATCGGCCAGCGGGCGAACGAGCTCGCCCGGCTCGTCGACCGGCTGCTCTCCGCGGCCACCGAGAACCGGCCCGACGGGGAGCCGGGCGCGCCCTTCGACCTCGGCGACGCGCTGCGGAACGCGGCGACCGACCTGCCGGCCGACGTCCGGCACCGGATCGTCCTCGACCTCCCCGCCGACCTGCCGAAGGTGCTCGGGGACCGGCACCGCCTGGCCACCGTGCTGACCGAGCTGAGCACCAACGCCGGAAAATACTCGCTCCCGGACACCCCGATCGAGGTGAGCGCGTCGGCGGACGAGCGGACCGTCTCGTTCCGGGTCGCCGACAGGGGCATCGGTATCCGACCCGAGCACGTGGAACGCGCTTTCGACCGGTTCTGGCAGGGCGAGTCCGGCGACCGGCGGCGCTACCCGGGGGCCGGCCTCGGGCTCTATCTCGTCCGCCAGATCGTTGAACAGCAGAATGGATGGGTATCCCTTCGACCGAGGATCGGTGGGGGTACCGTCGCAGAGGTGCGGCTGCCCCGGGGATGACCTGGGGAGACGGGCACCGACGGGGAGAAGGGACGAGGTGTCGACGGGTTCGGCGGGACGATCGTGGTGCGTGGTGGTGCCCCATCACGCGACCGGCGCGCGCCTCGCCCGGCACCGACTCGCCGACGAGCTGGCCGAGGTCGTACCACCCGCCCTGCTGGCCGACCTCGTCGCCGTCCTCGCGGAACTGGTCGGCAACGCCGTCCGGCACGCCGACCCGCTGCCCGGTGGGGTGGTCCGGGTGGCCTGGCGGCTCACGCCCACGGCCCGCGGGCAGAGCGTCCAGATCCGGGTGACCGACGGCGGCTCCGGCTCCGGCCCGCTGATGCGGGCGTCCAGCCCGGACGCGATCGACGGTCGCGGGCTGCACATCGTTTCCGGCCTGGCCAGCCGATGGGGGGTCGAGCGGGACGGCCTCGGTCAGAGCGTGTGGGCCGAGTTCGACCCGATGACCTCGCCCCGGCCGGACCTGGTCACGGCCGGCTGAGAGTGCGGGTCCTCTCCACCTCGGTCCGGCGCGGCCTCTAGGCTGTCTCGCCGTGAGCAAGCGTCGAAAGAGCCAGCGGGCCGCCGAAGCTACCCCGAAGCGGGAGAAGGTGCGCGACATCTTCGTGCCGCGACCGTTCGAGGGGCTGACCGACGAGCCGGAGTGGATCGCGCTGCGCGAGCTGGTCCCGGCCGCCACCGCGCCGCTGCGGCTGACCCCCGAGCTGGTCGAGGAGTACGGCGACCGCCCGGTCACCCTGGCCACCGTGCTGCCGATGGCGGCCCCGGCGATGACCAAGCCGGACGGGCGGGTCTTCATCGGGCTCCAGCGGCACCAGCAGTCCGGCGACGTCTCCCGGGACCTGGCCGAGGCGCTGCTCTGCGCGCTGCGCACCCAGCCGGGCGGCCAGGTGTCCGTGCCGCCGCTGCCCGGGCCGGGTCCCCGGCTCCAGGACGTCCTGGTGGACGGGCCGCTGGAGATCACCATGCACGACGGCTTCGAGTTCTGGCTCGACCCGGGTGCCGCCGACGAGCCGAACGTGCAGGCGTCCCTGGAGCGGGCCAACGTGGCGGTGTACCCGACCGTACGGCTGGCGGCCGCCCGGGCGGCGTACTGGTGCCAGGTGCCGGACAAGGCCCACGTGCGCTGGGTGCTCCCGGACGACGAGGACACCGCGCTCGACGCGCTGTCCCGGCTGAGCGTGGCCGGCACCCTGACGCTCGGGGAGAACACCCGCTTCGCCGGGATGTTCCGGGCGCACGGCCGGCTGGTGCCGGTCTGGGACCTGCCCGAGGAGGTGGCGGCGACCGAGTGGGAGGCGCCGGTGGCGGCCTTCGCCGAGCGGTACGCCGAGGCGCTGGAGGAGAAGGAGCCCCTGGACGCGGCGGGCCGGCGGGCGCGGCACGGCCTGGTCGGCCGCCAGCTCACCCTGCGCTGACGGGGACGGTCTCAGAGCTGGACGGGTCGTAGCGGCTCGCGGACCAGCGGGCAGGACATGCAGCGCGGGCCGCCCCGGCCGGAGCCCAGCTCGGAGCCGGCGATCGCGATCACCTCGATGCCGGCCCGTTCGAGCTGGGCGTTGGTCTCCACGTTGCGCTCGTACCCGACGCAGAGACGGGGCGCGAGGGCGAGGGTGTTGTTGCCGTCGTCCCACTGCTCCCGCTCGGCGGTGACCGGGTCGAGGCCGGTATCGATCACCCGGAGCTGGTCCAGGTCCATCGCGTCGGCGGCGGCGCGCAGGAACGGGGCGGGCCCGTCCACCCGCAGCTCGTCGCCGTCCGCCCCGGCGATGACCGTGTACGCCGACAGTGTGCTGGCGATGTTCGGGTACATGAGCACGGCGTCGACGTCGACCATCGTGCAGACGGTGTCCAGATGCATGGTGGCCCGCTCCTGGGCGATCGGCACCACCAGGATGGTGTGCGCCAGGCCGGCCGCGAAGACCTGCCGGGCGAGGCGTTCCGCGCCGGCCGGGGTGGTCCGCTCGCCCACCCCGACGGCGAGGACGCCCGGCGCGAGCAGCAGCACGTCACCGCCTTCCAGGTGCTCCATCTCCGGGTGGTAGACGAACTCCGTGCCGGCGAAGCGCGGGTGGTACCGGTAGATCGCGTCGGTCAGCGTGGTCTCCCGCCGCCGGGCGGGCATGGCCAGGCTGGTCACCCCGACCCGGTCGCCGATCCAGACGGAGGAGTCTCGGGTGAAGAGCAGGTTCGGCATCGGATCGATGACAAAATCGTGCCGGTCCATGAGTGTCCACACCAGACCGCCAGGCCGGTCGGGTCCGATGCGTACCTCCTCGTGGGCCAGGCCCGCGATGAACACGTCGGCGAGGGCCGCCGGGTCCAGGTAGGTGAGGTGGTCGGCGACCCGACGGCGGAGCGTGTCGCCGAGCCGGGGCGACCGGAGCACCAGCTCCGTCAGCTCGGCCCGGGCTTCGGCCACGGCGAGCGTCTCGGCGAGCAGGGTGGCCAGGTAGAGGACCTCCACACCGCGAGTGCGCAGGGCCGCGGCGAACGCGTCGTGCTCCTCCTGCGCCCTTCCCACCCACGGGATCGCGTCGAAGAGCAGGGAGTCGTTGTTGCGGGGCGTGAGCCGGGCGAGTTCCGGCCCGGGACGGTGCAGCAGCACCGTGCTGAGCCGGCCGACCTCGCTGTCCACGTAGTGGGTCACCTTCGCAGCGTAGGACAGGGTTCCGCATCATCCGGCAAAAGAAGAGTGGATGAAGATGGCATTCATCCGCACTCATTCCGGTGTCCCAACTTGCCGAGCCCCCGGGTCCGCAACGTAGGGTAGTGGAGACATAACTTGAGGACCTTTTGCCGGAGGTCGCGATGACTGTCTTTCCCGCTCGTCAAGGCGTACCGGGCCGGGCATTGCCGCCCGCCACGGTGCCCCATCCCCGGGTCGAGTCCACCCCGGTGCTCGAACCGTCCCGGCCCACTCCCTTGGAGTGGGCCCGTCGTCGTCGGGCCGAGCGGGGCGCCCGCCGGCTGGAGGCGGCCGGGGCTCGCGCCCTCGGCCAGCTCGACCATCTCGGTCCCGCCTGGCACGTCATCGAGTGGCCCCGGACGGACGTCGCGGATGTGCTCCTCGACCGTGAGCAGGACGAGCGGGCCGGGTTCCTGGCCATCGGCCCGAGCGGCCTCTTCGCGGTCACCATCGCCGACCACGGCCGGGCGCGGGTGCTCGTCGCCGGAGACGTCGTGCAGATCAACGGCAAGCGCCCGCCCTATGTGACCGAGGCCCGCCGGGACGCGAAGCGGGCGAGCAAGGCCCTCTCCGACACGGTCGGCCTGCCGATCCCGGTCACCCCGGTGCTGACCTTCGTGGGCTCCGGGGTGATCAGCGTCTACGGCCTCCCGAAGGACTGCCTGATGGCCACCCACCGGGAGCTGGACCGGCTCCTCGTGGCGGGCGGCAACCGGATCAGTCCGGCCACCGCCGAGAAGCTGTCCCGGGTCGCCCAGCACCCGCGCACCTGGCTCAACGGCACGTACCGTCCAGCAGCCGACTACCGGTGGTATGACGAGGGCCGAACGGCCGCTGACAAGCGGGCCGCCCACCGGTAACGTCTGCGGCGACGGCACGCGGTCCGGGAATCGGCTCGGTAGTTCCGTCGGTCCGCGCCGTCGCCGACCGCCCGCTCGCCGGGCACGCGTCGCACCACCCCGTGGCACGGTCGCCCGGGCACCCGGAGCGCGGCGGCGGCCGGTGGATCCAGCGCGGTCGAGCGGTGGTCACGTCGACCGGCTAGCGTGGACAGACCGTCGGTGTACATAGGAGGCGCGGTGGCCCACGTCGAACTCTCGCTCACGGAAGTGTTCCCGCCAGCGGCGGAGACACCGGCAGAGCCGGAGTCCGACAACGTCGGGCAGTGGTCGAGCACCGTCTCCCACGCCGCCGAGCCGTGCCTGCTGATCGATGCCGACACCACCGTGGTAGCCATTTCGTCGTCCGGTTGTGAGCTGCTCTGCCTCGGGGCCCCCGAGGACGTGATCGGGTATCCGCTGCTGGACGGCGGCCTACGGCTGGTCGACTTCACGGCCAACAAGAGCGAGCTGACCGAGCAGGAAACGGACAAGATCCCGCCGCTGCTCGCCCTGCACTCCGGCCGGCTCGCCCGCGGGCTGCTCCGGGTCCAGGGCCCCGGGGAGGACGGGCCGGGGATCACCGTGGACGCCATCTCCACACCGGTACTCGCCGACGGGACGGTCGCCGGCTCACTCACGTTCTTCTCCGAGATCTGACCGGCGCGGGACCGGGCCGGGCCCCGGTCCACAAGTGAGCTTCACCCCGTCCGAGAATCCCCATAGGATTGGCTCGGCCACCCGGCCACAACGACGTCCGCCCACGCGGAGGATCGGACCGTGCCACCCACCGCACCGCGCCGCGTCGCCCTCCGGCGGCTGGCCGTCCCGGTCGCGCTGCTGGCCCTGCTGCCGCCGGCCGCCTGCGGTGCCCCGCCCGAGCTCCGGCAACCCACCCGGCAGACCGCCACCGCACCGACCCCCACCGCGACGCCCAGCCCTTCCGCGCCGACCGTGGCACCCACCACCCCGGCCGCCCCGCCCCTCAGCCCCACCCCCTCCGACCTGGTCGCCGTACCGTGCCGCTCCGGCCCGTCCGGGGACCGGGTGATCGCGCTGCTGCGCGGCTCCGCCGGGGTGCTCCCCCGCACCGTACGGGCGAAGGTCCGGACGGGGCCGCTCTGCGCGGGAGGCTGGCAGTACACCGTGCTCGACGTGACCGGGCACGAGCAGCTCCAGGTGGTCACCCGGGGGCGGCCGACGGCACTGAAGCTGGTGACCGCCGGGACGGACGTGTGCGGCGTGGAGGTCCGGGCGGTCGCGCCACTCGGCATCCGGACGTTGGCCTGCGACGGCATCCCGGGTGCGTAGGCTGTTCGCCATGCCGGGAACACCGCCGACCCGCTTCGTCTACCTCGGGCCCGAGGGCACCTTCGCCGAGCAGGCGTTGCGTACCGTGCCCGCCGCCGAGCACGGCACCCGTACGCCCGCCCGCAGCGTCGGCGAGGCGCTGGACAGCGTACGGGCCGGAGACGCCGACGCGGCCCTCGTGCCGTTGGAGAATTCGATCGGCGGGGCGGTCGGGGTGACCCTCGACGAAATGGTCGAGGGTGAACCGCTCGTGATCACCCGGGAGGTGGTCCTACCGGTCGAGTTCGTGCTGGCCGCCCGTCCGGGGACGGCGCTGGCGTCGATCCGCAGCGTGGCGGCGCACCCGCAGGCGTCGACCCAGTGCCGGGGCTGGCTGCGGGACCACCTGCCCGAGGCCACCGTTGTCGACGTGCTCTCCAACGGTGCCGCCGCCGCGGGCGCGGCCGGCGGCGAGTACGACGCGGCGATCTGCGCCCCGATCGGGGCGACCCGGCACCGGCTGACCGTGCTCGCCGACAAGATCGCCGACCACCCGGATGCCGTCACCAGGTTCGCGCTGGTGTCCCGCCCCGGCCCGCCGCCGCCCCCGACCGGTGACGACGTCACCTCGCTGGCCATCTACATCGCCCACGACCGGGTGGGTGCGCTGCTGCTGGTGCTGATGGAGCTCGCCGTCCGCGGGGTCAACCTGAGCCGGATCGAGTCCCGCCCCACGGGCGAGGCGCTCGGCCGGTACGTCTTCTTCCTCGACTGCACCGGTCACGTCGCCGACGTCCGGCTCGGCGAGGCGTTGCAGGGGTTGCGGCGCGTCTGCGCCGACGTGCGCTTCCTCGGGTCGTACCCCCGGCACCGGTGGAGCCCGGCGGAGCGGCCGATTCCCGCTCCCCCGGGCCTCTCCGACGCGGACTACGCCGACGCGGCGGCCTGGCTGGCCCGGCTG
>JBARAE010000499.1:0-3534 GCA_049791715.1 Micromonospora sp. | reverse complement strand
GGTTTGTCCACCCCGCCCATCCGGCGGGCCGCGCCGCCCGTGAGCACCACCGCCGCGTACGCCGTCACGCGGCCACCGTAGCCGGAGGCGTGATCCGCCGCCCGCCGCAGCCCCCTCGACCCACCCGCACACCTTGATCCACTCGGCTCGCGGCATGTCGCCGTGTCCGCCGCTGCGGTCACCGCGCCCTGCCGCATGCGGAGCGCGATCACCGCTGGCCCGTGTCGTCGTGCGGAGGGTGGGTGGGGCGGGGGAGGATGACGGGATGGGACGGGCAACTGATCGGCGGGGCGTGCTCCGGATCGACCTCGATGCGGCGGCGGACGGACGCGCCCAGGTACGACGCCCGGACACCCTGGCCGTGGAGGAGCCGCTGGAGATCCGGGTCGGCCCGGCCGGGCCCCGCCGGCGCAAGCCCCTCGCGGTGACCATGCGCACCCCCGGCGACGACCTGGACCTGGCGATCGGCTTCCTGCTCACCGAGGGACTGATCCGGTCGACCGACGACGTGCACACCGCCCAGCTCTGCGCCGGGGCGGAGACGCCGAACACCTACAACGTGGTCGACGTGGTACTCGCCCCGGGCGTGCCGGAGCCCAGCGTCGACGCATCCCGCAACTTCTACACCACCAGCTCCTGCGGGGTCTGCGGCAAGGCCAGCATCGACGCGGTACGTACCCGCTCCCAGTTCGCCGTCGCGGATGACCCGCTGGCCGTACCGGCGAAGGTGCTCGTCGACCTGCCCGACCGGCTCCGGGCGGCCCAGCGGGCCTTCGACCGGACCGGCGGCCTGCACGCGGCCGGCCTGTTCACCGCCGACGGCGAACTGGTGGTGCTGCGCGAGGACGTCGGCCGGCACAACGCGGTCGACAAGGTGGTGGGTTGGGCGGTGCGGGAGCGTCGGCTGCCGCTGGCCGGGCACGTGCTGCTGGTCTCCGGCCGGGCCAGCTTCGAGCTGACCCAGAAGGCGTGGATGGCCGGGGTGCCGCTGCTCGCGGCGGTCTCCGCGCCCAGCACCCTCGCCGTCGAACTGGCCGAGGAGGCCGGCATGACGCTGGTCGGCTTCCTGCGCGGCCGGACGATGAACGTCTACGCCGGCGCCGAGCGGATCACCGAATAGCGCCCGCTACTCCTCGTCGGCCAACTCCGGCCGATGCTCGCGGATCCACCGTTCCACATCCTCGGCGAGCCAGACGTTCCCCTGCTGCAACTCCGCCACCGGAGCTGGGAACGAGCGGTGCGACGTGATCGCGTAGACACGCTGGCGGCTGATCCCGCCAAGTCGCATCCGGATCTCATGTGCACCCATCAGCTTCACAGGCCGACCGTAGGCACTCGTCAGCAGGTCA
Source organism: Micromonospora sp. (assembly GCA_049791715.1). Taxonomy (GTDB): domain Bacteria; phylum Actinomycetota; class Actinomycetes; order Mycobacteriales; family Micromonosporaceae; genus Micromonospora. Next base: position 2,185 of record JBARAE010000499.1, on the reverse strand, counting down.
CGGAGCAAGATGCTTCCCGCTCTTGACTCTCGCTGTAGTCATACGACAACATATCGCCATGGGTGACCGAGGAGTTGCGCTGGGAATACCGTCGAATCTCGTACACCGGCGGCGGCACTGGTGGTCGCGATGCTGCGTGTGCGGTCTGCGCTGGCCCTGCCCGGACCGGCGCTACCGTCCCGCCCTCGCCGAGCCGCCGAACCGCGCCCACTGGATCGACAACTCCCAGACGGTTGCTCTGCCCCAGGTCGGGCGGGCCGGTTGGTTGACGCCCGCCCAGGCCTGGCGGGCGAACGGGGGCCGGTGGTGAGCCGCCCCTCCCGCCCGCACCTACCGATGCGGCCACTCTGGATGTGCCGCAACTGCGGCCAGCCCTGGCCCTGCGGTCCGGCCCGGCTGTCGCTGCTCGCCGAGTACGAGGGGAACCGGACGGGGCTGATCCTGTACCTGTCCGGCCAGTTGGCCGAGGCCAGGGATCAGCTCGCACAACTGGGCGGCGTCGCCTCGCCCGCCGACCTGACCGACCGATTCATCAGCTGGGCCCGCTCCCGCCACTGACCGACCCACGACTGTGCCGGGCGCCAGCGGCAGTCGCGGGGGCGGTGGCCATCCTGGCCGGCTGGGGCCGTCAGATGCGGCGGCGGTTGATGCGGCGGCGCTGCCGCCGGCGTACCACGTTGGGGAGGGCGACGACCGGCCAGCCGTCCAGCTCGGACGGGGGTACGCCGCGCCGGAGCAGGTCGTCGAGGAGCAGCGCGAGGGAGTAGTCCGGACGGTCGTCGAGGACCCGTTCCAGCGCCACCGCTGCCAGCGCACCCTGCCCGGCCCGCCAAGCGGCGAACGCTAGCAGGCTGCCCGGCGCGGCGGTCAGCTCCGGCTCGGCCCGGCGGAAGAGGTCGGTCCAGAGGCTGATGTCCGCGTCCCGCCCGTCGGTCCGCTCCCAGGCATGGTCGCGTACCGGGATCTGGGTGAGCAGCACGGTCAGCCAGGCGGCCTCGTCGTCGCTCAGCCGCTCGCCACGGCGGTGCCGGCGGAACGCCGTGCGTACCGCCGCCACCCCGGCGGACCGCACGGACCGGCCACCCACCAGGACCGCCTCGGCCGACTCCTCGGTGAGGGCCATCATCCGTCGGCGGGCCCGGACGGTGGCCCGGCCCATGGCCACCCGGACCGGACCGTCGAGCGGTGCCACCTGCGCGGTCAGCGCATCCCGGTCGGGGAGGGCGACCTGACCGGCGAAGACGGCCGCCGCGCTGACCTCGCTGGCCGCCGGGTCGTACGGGGTGCCGTCGGGCGGGCAGCAGTCGGGCTCGGTGCAGAAGTAGGACCACCAGCGGCCGTCGGTCACCCGGAGGGCGTCGAGCACGATCAGCCCGGCCGCGCCGAGCGCCTCCCCCACCGCGTCCACCGCCCCGGTCACCCGGTCGGCAGGGCCGTAGCCGACCACGGTGGCGGACTCGGCGCCCTGCCGGCCGATCACCTCGGCCAGGTGCCGGGCGGCCGCGTGCGGGTCCGCACCGGGCTGGGGCAGGTCGCCCCGGGCGGCGAAGATGACCTGCCGGCCCCGCAGGGCCACCACGACCACGCTGTCGGCGGGATGGAAGCCGAGCAGGTACGGCACGGCGGCGATGAGGTCGGCGGGCGAGCGGACGGCGAGCCGGGGGCGGTCGGTCGATGTCATGCGGCGAGCGTGCGGGGACTCGGCACCATCCCGACAGGCCCTGTGGATGACACGCTGGTTATCCACAGATACGGAGGGTATGGGCCCAGGTCTCGACGGATCGGCACCGCTCAACGAGCGGCACGGCGGGCACCGAGGGCGGCGAGCCGATACCTTGCGCTCATGGACCTCGCGTACCTGCGCGCGCACCCGGAGCACCTGCCGACCTTCCTGACCCATCAGCGGATCCGGGAGACGCCGGTCTCCGGCGGTGACATCTGCACCGCGTCCCGGCTGACCCTGGACGACGGCCACTCCGTCTTCACCAAGACCTGGCCGGAGCGGGCGGGGCACCCGGCGCCGGAGGGCTTCTTCACGGCCGAGGCCGCAGGCCTGCGCTGGCTGCGCGAGGCGGGCACGGTCGCCGTACCCGAAGTGATCGTGGCCCTGCCGGAGCTGCTCGCGCTCGACTGGGTCGAGCCGGGCGAGCCGACGCCGGAGGCCGCCGAGCGCTTCGGCCGGGAC